>JAEWNN010000169.1 GCA_023457035.1 Verrucomicrobiota bacterium | reverse complement strand
TCCAGGCCGAGGCCGCGGTGCGGGCCGCGCAACGCGAGCTCGAGCGTGACGTGACGCTCGCCGCGCAGGTCTTTGCCGCGAAGACCGCGGAGATCCGCCGCTGGTCGCCCGAGACCGTCGCGAAGTTCCGCGAATCCGCCGCCGCCGCCGACCGGCACTATCGGCTCGGGGCGGTGCCGCTCGGCACGTATCTCGAGCTTCAAGACGCGTACCTCGAGGCGGTCGAGGCGCTGCTCGACACCCAGGCCGAGGCGCTTGCCGCCGGCCTGCGCCTCCAACTCCTCACCGGCCTCGACTTCGGCGCCGTGCGCCTCGCGCCATGAGAACGAACGACGCTTCCGCTGTAGCCGGCCGCACCGAAGCCGGTTCGAAACGCCCAGTAGGTCCGGTCTCCGACCGGACCCCTTTGGCTCGGTCCATCCCCTCCGGCGCGGGCCTGGTGCGACCGGTCGAAGACCGGTCCTACGGGGCGCTCGGAATCGGCCCGGGTCACCGCCCCAGGCTACAGAGCTTCTTCGTCGGTCTGCTCGCGGCCACCTTGCTCGCCGGCTGCGGCTCGCACGCCGACTCCGCTGTGCATGCGGATGGCGACGGCCACGACCACGCCGCCGAGGCGGCGCCCGCGGTGTTGTTCAAGGCCGGGCGCGGTCTCCAGCTTGGCGCGACCGCGGCGCAATTCATCGGGCTCGCCACGGCGGAAGTCGCCGCGCGCGATCTGCCCGGTGCGGCCGGAGCGCCCGCGATTCCGGAGTCGGCGTTGCTGCGCACGGTGCGTGGCGAGTTCGTGTTCGTCGCCAACGGCGGTTGGTACCTGCGCACGCCGGTGCAGACCGGTGCTGTGGCCGGCGGCTGGATCGAGATCCGCGACGGACTCTACGAGGGCGACACGGTGGTCGCGCAGGGCGCGCGGGCGTTGTGGCTCGCGGAAATCCAGGCGGTCAACGGCGGCGTGAGCTGCACCCACGGGCACTGAGCCCACCTCCAGCCATGTTGGAAAAGATCATCGATTTCTCCCTGCGCCGTCGCGCCTTCGTGGTCGCCGCGGTGCTCGCGCTTGTCGCGGCCGGCGTGTGGTCGGCGTTCCACGTCACGGTCGATGCCGTGCCGGACATCACCAGTCCTCAGGTACAGATCAACACCGCAGTCGGCGGCCTCGCGCCCGACGAGATCGAGACGCTCGTCACCGTGCCCATCGAGATGGAGATGGCCGGCCTGCCCGGGATGGTGGAGCTGCGCTCGCTCTCCAAGTTCGGCCTCTCGCAGGTCACGATGAACTTCCGCGACGGGTCCGACCTCTATCTCCTGCGGCAACTCGTCAACGAACGCCTCGCCCGCGCCCGCGATGCGTTGCCCGCCGATCTCTCGCCCACGCTCGCGCCGATCGCCACCGGGCTCGGCGAGATCGTCTACTATACCGTGCGCTATCGCGCCGATGCCGCGCAGAAGCCCGCCGACCGCGCGGAGCAGTTGCGCGAGCTGCGCCTCACGCACGACTTCCTCGTGAAACCGCTCCTGCGCGCCACGCCGGGGCTGGCGGAAGTGAATGCGATCGGCGGTTACGAGAAGCAGATCGTGGTCGAGCCCGATCCGGCGAAGCTCGCCGCGGCGGGCGTGGCGTTCTCGGAGCTGGTCGACGTCGTGCGCAAGAGCACTGACAACGCCGGCGGTGGCGTGCTCGAGCTCGGCGGCGAGGCGGTGGTCGTGCGCGCCGACACCCGCGCAAAGACCGCCGCGGAGCTCGCGCGCCTGCCCGTGAAGTTTGCCGCCGCCGAGGAGCCGATCCTGCTCGGTGACCTCGCGACGGTCGGCATCGGTTCGGCGGTGCGCACCGGCGCGTCGACCGAAGACGGCGAGGAGTCGGTCACCGGTGCCGCGATCATGCTCGCCGGCGAGAACAGCCGGCTCGTGGCGCAGGCCGCCGTCGCGCGGTTGCGCGCGATCGAGGCGAAGTTGCCGCCGGGGATGGAAATCAGCGTCGTCTACGACCGCTCGGATCTGGTGAACGCCACCATCGCGACCGTGCGCGCGAATCTCTTCGAGGGCGCGGTGCTCGTGGCCGCGATCCTGTTCGCCGTGCTCGGCAACTGGCGCGCGGCGGCGATCGTGGCGCTGGCGATCCCGCTCTCGTTCCTCTTCCTGCTCACCGGGCTCGTCCAGGGAGAATGGAGCGCAAACCTGATGAGCCTCGGCGCGATCGACTTCGGCCTGATCGTCGACGGTGCGGTGGTGATGGTGGAGAACATCCTGCGCCATCTCGCCGAGCGCCAACGCACGCTCGGCCGCGCGCTCACCTCCGAGGAGCGGCTGCGCGAGGTGCGCGCCTCCGCGCGCGAGGTGGCGCGCCCGATGTTCTTCGGCGTGCTCATCATCACCGTCGTGTACGCGCCGGTGCTCGCGCTCACCGGCATCGAGGGGAAAATGTTCCGCCCGATGGCCATCGCGGTGATGCTCGCCCTCGGCGGCGCACTCGCGCTCGCGCTCACATTGATGCCCGTCCTCTGCTCGTGGCTGCTGCGCGGCCGGCTCGAGGAGCACGACGGCCGCATCGTGCGCGC
>JAEWNN010000168.1 GCA_023457035.1 Verrucomicrobiota bacterium | reverse complement strand
GGCGCGAAGGGCACGCCGCTGCGGGCGGAGAGCGCGCGCGCCAAGTTGTCGATACGGATCTGCGCGGCGTAGAGCTCGTTCTGCATCGCGGCCTTGGAGGCGAGGGCGGCGGCCTCGGCCTGCTTGGCGGCGTCGCGTTCGGCGGCGGCCTGGGCGGCCTCGGCGAGGGCGGCATCGCGGGCCTGCTCGGCGGCGAGCTGCTTCTCGGCGGCGGCCTGGGCGGCCTTCACGGCCTCGATCGCCTCCTGCTCCTTGAGGGCGTAGGCGCGCACGGTCATGTCGACGGTCATCTCGGCCTCCTTCTGGGCGCGGACGGCTTCGCTGGCCTCGACGGCGCTGGTCTGGGCGGCGGAGAGCTGGGCCTTGGCGGCCTCCTGTTCGGCGCGGAGCGCATCGCGTTCGACGAGGAGCGCCTCGGCGTCGCGTTTGGCCTGCGCGAGTTGCTCGGCGAGGGAGTCGCGCTGCTGTTGCACCGTGGCAAAATCGCGGCGGAGTTGGGCGGCGGATTCGGTGTTCTGCGCGAAACCGGTGGTCGCAAACGCCGGCAACGCGAGGAGGGGCAGAAGGAGTCGCAACTTCATTCAGGGCGTGACGTTAGAGGGTCGGCGGCCGTTCGTCCATCCTGCGGTTGCAGGGATTTTCTGGGCGGTGGATACCGGCCCGACGGGGGCCGGGCAAGGCGGAGTTGCCAATGTGGATGCGGGCGGGCATTGTGCGCCCACCCATCGGGAGCAGCCCCACGGCTTCCGCTCAGCCAACCCCGAATCCCTCCGGACACCATGAGCACCTCCCCGATCGAAAAGGCCCTCGAAAGCCTCAAGAACAAGATTGGCGACTTCAGCAGCCTCGAGGTCGTCACCTTCCGCGGCGACATCGCCACCTACGTGAAACCCGGCGACGGCAGCAGCAACGATCCGCTCGACTGGGACAAGATGATGAAGGACGCCAAGACCTCCGGCACGATGAAGATCGCGCTGGCCACGCTGGTGAACTTCGACGGCGACGTGACGCAGTTCGTCTCGGACCCCGAGCCGCCCGCGTGGGTGGTCGACGCGCACAAGGCGGCGGTGCAATCGAGCCTGGAGGCGCGCAAGGCGATCTTCGATTTCTTCGCCGACACGGTGAAGAAAGCGCTCACCGCGTAGGCGGTGCGCAACCGGCACGAGATGCCCATGCCCCCCGAGGCCGACAACGGTAGGGACGCGCTTGCCGCATTCCGGCGGGCGAGCGAGGGGACGGCGCCCGGTGCCGCCGCGGCCGGCCTGTTCGCGTATTTCGACGCCGCTTGTGCGGCGGGCGAGGTGGCGCCGCTGGAGGCCGATGCGAGCACGGAAACCGTCGCACCCGCGCAGGTGCGCACGTTGCGCAGCCGGCTGCAACGGCTTGGCTACGCGGTCGTCGAGCCCGGCGGCACGCCCGCGGGCGACTGGACGGCCGGGCTGGCGGCGGCGCTGCGGGAGTTCCAGCGTGAGGCGGGGCTGCCGGACGATGGCCGGCCCGCGGTGGCGACATGGGACCGGCTGCGGGAGCTCTTCGACTTCGAGACGCCGCTGCGCCCGGAGTGGTGCTTTGTCGCGGGCACGGCGCGGCCGGCGCTCGTGCGGGCCGTGCGGCTGCGGCTGGCGGTGCTCGGGTTCCCGGCCGGCGGTGCCGCCGAGGACGGCCGGCGCGCCTGGGCGGCCGTGCTGGCGGACCTGGGTGTCCCGGTGGCCGACGGCGGCGCCGCGCTAACGCCGGAACTGGCGTCGCGGTTGTTCGACCACGACGCGCTGGTGGCGCTGCTGGCACAGGCGCCCGGCGAGCCGGGCGAGGGACTGCCGAAGGAGCGGCGCCGGGCGGTGGAGGCGCTGGCGGTTTGTGCGGCGAAGATCGAGCTATGGCTGCTCGGCTACGAGGTGGTGCCGGACGGCGTGCCGTTGCTGCGGCGCACGGAACGCCACGGGCGGCCGGGACACGCTACGATCCGATTGGTGGAGACGGAGGCGTCGACCGCGCTGCGACGGTTTTTCGACGACACGGAACTGGAGGGGGTGATGGCCTTCGCCTCCGAGCGGCGGTTGCGGGCGGAGCTGCCGGAGTTCTTCCGGCGTACGCGGCAGCTGCGGGCCCGCGAGGAGAACCTCCCGCGCGAGCAGGCCTCGCGGGAGATCGTGGCGGCGCTGGCGGCGCGGCTGGCGGAGCGGCCGGGGCTGTGGGCGGACCTGCACGCGGCCGGCGAGCGGATGGCGAACCTGCTGTTCGACGGGGTGCGGCGCGCGATCGCGTGGGTCGGCCGGATGTTGCGCGGGGCGGCGCGGGCGGTGGCGCGGCTGTTCGAGGACACGTGGCTGGGCAACCTGTGTCGCGTGGTGTGGCACTTCGCGGGCGCGGTGGCCTTCCGGCTGCGGAAGGCGGCGCGGGTGTTTTGCAGCGGCGTGGGGTTCCTGTTCTCCGCGAACCAGGGGAGCGAGCCGGCCGGGCAGGCGTGGGCGGCGCGCGAGGGCGATTTCGACCTGCGGTGCGCGATCGACACCGCGGCCGGGCCGGAGGTGGTCGGCGCCTGGGCCGGCCGGCTGACGACGCGGGCGCGTCACTTCGGCCTGGCGACGCGGATGATCGCGTTGGCGGTCGGGGCGGTGCGGCGG
>JAEWNN010000167.1 GCA_023457035.1 Verrucomicrobiota bacterium | reverse complement strand
CCAACGCCGCCGCCAACAACGAGGCGTTCAAGAAGTACGAGTCGACCATCCTCCTCGATGAGGACCGGCGGCTCTTTGCCCACCTGCTCGAAACGAGAAAGGCCAACGCCGACGCGCGGAACCGCCTGTTCGAGCTGGCAGAGAAGGACCCCGCCGCCGCCGTCGCCTTCTTCGAATCGACCGCCCTGCCCGCCTACACCGCCTATTCCAATGCCGGCACCGCCCTGCTGGACTTCAATGCCAACCACGGCACTGAACTCGGAGACGCGATCGAAGCGGCGGTGACCTCCGCCATCCGGCTTCTCGTGCTCACCACGATTGCGGTCCTCGTGGCCGCCATCGTCCTCTCCATCCTCAACATTCGTGCGATCGTGAAGATCCTCTCCGCGGTCGCCGACTCGCTCCAGGCCGGCGCGCTCCAGACCACCGCGGCCGCCGGGCAGGTCTCCAGCGCCAGCCAGTCGCTCGCCGAGGGCTCCACCGAGCAGGCCGCCTCGCTCGAGGAAACCAGCGCCTCGCTCGAGGAGATCTCCAGCATGACCAAGCGCAACGCCGAGAACGCGCAACGCGCCAAGGACCTCGCCGGCTCCGCCCGCCAGGCCGCCGACACCGGCGTCTCCGACATGAACGCGATGAAGACCGCGATGAGCGACATCAAGTCCAGCAGCGACGACATCGCCAAGATCATCAAGACCATCGACGAGATCGCCTTCCAGACCAACATCCTCGCCCTCAACGCCGCCGTCGAGGCCGCCCGCGCCGGCGAGGCCGGCGCCGGGTTCGCCGTCGTCGCCGACGAGGTCCGCAACCTCGCCCAGCGCGCCGCCCAAGCCGCCAAGGAGACCGCCGGCAAGATCGAAGGCGCCATCACCAAGACCGCCCAAGGCGTCCAGATCAGCCAGAAGGTGGCCACCAGCCTCGAGGAGATCGCCACGCGCTCCCGCCAGGTCGACGAACTCGTCGTCGAAATCGCCACCGCCTCCACCGAGCAGAACCAGGGCATCGGCCAAGTGACTCAGGCCGTCTCCCAGATGGATCAGGTCACCCAGAAGAACGCCGCCAACGCCGAGGAGAGCGCCAGCGCCGCCGAGGAGCTCAACGCCCAGGCCCACGCCATGCAGGAGAACGTCGGCCAGTTGCTCGCCCTCGCCGGCCGCGCCGAGACCAAACAAGCCCAACCCGCCTCCTCGTTCTCGAAGGTGGCGCACCACAAGCAGGCCGCGGCGCCCAAACATGCCGCCCTGCACGCCAAGCAGGCCACCGTCACCGGTGCCTCGCCGCTGCTCGACGCCCACTTCGCCGACTTCACCAGCGTGAAGTCGCGCTAGGCCATGGTCGTGCAGCCCGCGAGCAGGTCCAGTCTCTGACTGGACGCCGGAACACGTGAGCCGGCGGCCACGGCTGGAGTCGGAGGGGTCCGGTCGGAGACCGGACCCACGGGCAGAGCATGCCGGCCGGCGATTTCACCAACGGTGGCCAGGGGGTCCGCTCATGGATTTGCGACAACTGCATGATCACGGTTCAGCCCCTCCTGCCATTCCAGGCGCGGAGCCGTCCAGGCTCCGCGCCTTTTTCGTCGATAAATCTGGGGCAACCGGGTCCGAGCCAGAGGTCGCCACCCGGTATGGCGGTCGGAGTTCGCCGACGACGCCACACGCATCGGCTAGCTGGGTGATTCTCCCTACACGTCCCTTCGCGGAATCCGACAACCACTAGGTGTTTCCGCGCTAACCGAGACGCTCAATGGCCCGATAGTCCCGTGCACACGGCACCCACCCAATGCCCTCATCCCAACCACCGGACTCGGCCGCAGCAGTTCGCCCTTGCTGTTCCCGTGCACAGCGACGGCACCGCCGTTGCCTCGCCGCTGTGCCATCCGGCACCCCTTCGCCGCAAGGCGCGGTCCGGCCGCGCCGGACCGCCGACCACGCATGCCATCCTTCGCTCCAGACACACCCATGAAAACCCTCACGATCGGAAAACGCATCGCGATCATCGTCGCCTTGCTCGGCACCGCCCTCGCCGGAGTCGGCCTCTTCGCCATCGTTCAACTCGATCACCTCGGCGACACCTCGTCCGAGATTGCCGAAGATGTGCTGCCCGGCGTCACCCTGATGGGCCGAGCCAACCTGCGCTTGGCCGAGAGCCAGTTGCGCGTCACCCGCATCCTCCGCGCCAAGACCGCCGAGGACCGGCAACGCCTGAAGGGGGAGCTCGAAGCCCTGAGCGCCGCCAACAACGAGGACTACCAGAAATACGAGGCGACGATCGTCCTGCCCGAAGACCGGCGGCTTTTTGCCGAACTCGCCGCCGCACGGAAAACGAATGGCGAGACCCGCAAACGTATCCTCGAACTGGCCGAGTCCGACCACCAAGCCGCCTCCGCTCTCCTCGATTCCGCGGGCATCCCCGCCTACAACGCCTATTCCAAGGCGGGCGATGCCTTGCTGAAATTCAACGCCGACCGCGGCGAAGCCCTCGGTCACCAGATCCTCCATGACGTGAAGACGGCCGATCGTTGGATCCTGATCACGACGCTTCTCGCCCTCGCCGCCGGAATGGCGCTCTCCCTGCTGAACCTGCGCGCCATCGGCAAAGCCCTCGCCGCCGTCGCCGACTCCCTCCAGGCCGGCGCGCTCCAGACCACCGCCGCCGCCGGCCAGGTCTCCTCCGCCAGCCAGCAACTCGCCGAGGGCTCCACCGAACAGGCCGCCTCGCTCGAGGAAACCAGCGCCTCGCTCGAGGAGATCTCCAGCATGGCCAAGCGCAACGCCGAGAGCGCCGGCCACATCCACGATATGATGACACAGGAGGCCCAGACGAACTTCCAACTCGTCAACGAGCGCATGACCGCGATGCAGAAGACGGTCACCGAGGCCAGCCAAGCCAGCCAGGAGACGGCCAAGATCATCAAGACCATCGACGAGATCGCCTTCCAGACCAACATCCTCGCCCTCAACGCCGCCGTCGAGGCCGCCCGCGCCGGCGAGAGCGGCGCCGGGTTCGCCGTCGTGGCCGACGAGGTTCGCAACCTCGCGCAGCGCAGCGCCCAGGCGGCCCGCGAAACCCAGGAGTTGATCGAACGCTCGGCGACCAAGACCAGCGACACCCTCTCCCTCTACGGCCAGGTTTCGCAGTTGTTGGCGAAAAACGGCGAGATCGCCCAGAAGGTGACCGTTGCCGTCTCCGAGGTCGCCACCGCGTCCCGCGAACAAAACCAAGGCATCGGCCAGGTGACCCAGGCCGTCGCCCAGATGGATCAGGTCACCCAGAAGAACGCCGCCAACGCCGAGGAGAGCGCCAGCGCCGCCGAGGAGCTCAACGCCCAGGCCATCTCCCTGCAGGAGAATGTCGGCCAGTTGCTCGCCCTCGCCGGGCGCTCCGCCTCCACCACCGCCGAGCATGCCTCTTCGGCTTCGTCGCTGGCGTCCCCCTCCCGCGCCGCGTCGCCCAAACAACCCGCCGCGCACCCCAAGCAGGCCACCGTCGCCAGCGCGTCGAGTCACCACGACGCCCACTTCGCCGACTTCACCGGCGTGAAGTCGCACAAGGCCTATACGTGATCGTGCAGTCCGCGAGGTCCAGTCTCTGACTGGACCCCAGAACACTCGAGCCGGCAGTCACGGCTGGAGGCGGAGGAGTCCGGTCGGAGACCGGCCCCACGCGGAAAGCATGCCGGCCGGCGGTTTCGCCAACGCTGGACGGAGGTCCGCCCGTGGAGTTGCGCCAACGGCATGATCCCAAATTCCGCAGACGACAGAAGGTAACGAAGGCAACAATGGGACTCCGCACCATGGGAACCCAACGCCCACAGGTCCGGGAGCGTTCTCTTCACCTGCCAGGTGAAGGCCGAAACCCTGGATTCCCTTATCCAACTCATTCACACTTTGTTCTCTTCGTTGCCTTCTGTCGGTTCCGCCTGCGCTTGTCGGGATGATCCTCGCTTCCCCAGTTCGGTTTAGCCGCATAGATCCTAGCGCGGCTCCGCCGCAACCGAAGGGGCAGAATGATGAACCACCGATCTCACGGTTGGGCACGGATTCCGAGGTCCCCATCCGTGGGATCCGTGTGATCTGTGGTCAACTTTCCCGACAGGGCGCAACATCGGGAAATCGTGCACAAAATGCAGCGTTTGCAGGAATAGCTAGGCAAGGAGCGCAAGCAGAGGTTCCGCCGCCAGAATGAGCACCACTGGATCGATCACCTGCTGGGTGAAGCCCCCGATGTCAGAGTCGCACGGAATTCTCTCTGTGATACGATCTCCGCGAACCCTCGGTCTCCGGGGATGTTTCCCTCGATCACGCGAGCCGGCGGTGAGCGAACTCCAGAGTGGCGGCACGCGGGGCCGCGGAGAACCGCCCCCTTCCGCTTGTCCGAACCTTCTGCGGTCTCCGCGCCTCCGCGTGAGTCCATTCCGTCTCCCGGGTCGGCTTGCCGCGTCTTCCGCCCTCTCCCGGGTCGGCGTTTATCAGAGTGTTCTGCCGTACCCCAGAACGGTTCCACCTGCCTTGGTTGCGGCGCAGCCGCTCCGGGTTCTTTGCGGTGCAGTTGCGGTTTTTAGGATGATCACGGTTCAGTCCCTACAACTCCCCGGCGCGGTGCCCATCGAGGCTCCGCGCCCGCGGTACGCCCGCTGCCCGTATCCTTGGTTTCCTTCGCTATCTCCTGCCAGGTGCGAAATCCTGGAGAATCGCAGTGGCGTCCACCGCGGAGATTCCTAGTTTGCCGCCCGATCCCCACTCCGCGCAGCCCGTTATGTCCCCCGCTCTCAAATCCGCCCATTTCTGGCTCGGCCGCCCCCTGCCCTCCGATGCCCGCGATCCGGTGCTCAACGGCTGCCTCTGGCTCGCCGGCCTCGGCGGCTCGACCGTCGTCGCCGTGAGTCTGGTCCGGCACCCCTCGGACTTCTGGACCTTGCCGGCCTTCTGGCTGCACACGTTGCAGTTGGTCGGCACTCTCGCCGCCGCGCTCTGGCGTCGTGGCCCCCTCGTGTTCCGGGGCACGATACTCATCACGTTCTTCCATGCGATGGTGCTCGGCGCCTTCGCCTACCGCGGCGTCACGCCCAACTCCGCGATCTTCCTCACCCTCGCCGCGCTCTTCGCCGGCCTGTTCTTCGGACTCCGCGCGTTGTTTCTCTCCTACGGCGCCGGCCTGATCTGGTACGCGCTGGCCTACCGGGGCTGGAGCCAGGGCTGGCTGCCGCTCCAGTCGACGCTCGGCATCGAGGGTTCCCCCGCCCCGGCCTACTGGCTCGAGAACGCCATCGGCTTCGCCCTCAGCTGCGGCGTGATCGTCACGCTGCTCGGTTTCCTCATCCGTCGCCTCACGCTCCACCACGAGCAGGTGACCGCGACTTCGGCCACGCTCGCGCGCGAACAACAACTCCGCGCCGAGGCCGAGCTGGCGCACTTGCGCGCCGAACACGCCGCCCAAGCTTCCCTACGACAGAGCGAACTGGAGATGCGCAGCCTCTTCCGCTCCGCCCCGGTGGGCATCGCCGTCGTCCACCACCGCATCATCCGCCGCATCAACGAGCGCTACACCGAACTCTTCGGCTACACCGCCGACGAACTGATCGGGCACAGCACCCGGCTGCTCTACCCCGACGACGCGTCGTATGAGGAGGTCGGACGCGCGCTCTACCAGAGCGCCGACCTCACCGCTCCGACGCGGATCGAGACCGTGCACCGCCGCAAGGACGGCACCCTGGTCGATGTCCTGCTCAAGTCCGCCTTGATCGATCCCGCCGACCCTGACAGCGCCCGCGCGGTGATGATCATGGACATCACCGCCACCAAGCAGGCCGAGACCGCCGTCCGCCGCAGCGAGGCCCGCCTGCGCGAGACCCTCGACCACACCAGCGACACCATTTTCTCCCTTCGCGTCGAACCCGACGGACGCTTCCTCTACGAGGACGTCAACCGGGCCGTCGAGCAACTCGGTCTGGCGGTGGAGGTGTTCCGGTCCGGCACCAGGACCCCGCATGACATCGTCCCACCCGAAGAGGCGGCCAGCTTGGTCGCGCAATACCGTGAGTGCGTGGCGGCACGCCGCGTGATCGAGGTCGAGCAACGGCTGATGACACCGCTCGGCCCCCGCATCTTCTCCACCAAACTAGTACCGGTCTTCGGCGCCGATCAGGGACCGGTTGTCCGCCTGTTCGGTTTCGCGCGGGATGTCACCGAACAGCAGCGCGCCGAGCAGGCGCTGCGCGAAAGCGAGAAACGCCTCCAGCGACTGTTGGCCAACACCAACGATCTCATCGCCGTCGTCGATGCCCAGGGCACGTATCTCGAAGTCTACGGACCGGCCGAGGGCCTGCTCGGCTACACCGCCACCGAACTCCGCGGCACCCGCGGCCTCGAACGCATCCACCCCGACGACCTCGCGCACTCCGCCGCTGTGTTCGCCCAGGCGCTCGCCGACCCCGGCCACACCTACCGCTCCGAATACCGCACCCGCCGCAAGGACGGCTCGTGGGCCCAGGTGGAGACCGTCGGCACCAGCTGGCTCGCCGACCCGGGCATCAACGGCGCCGTGCTCAATATCCGCGACATCAGCGCCCGCCAGCGCGCCGAGGAGTCGCTGCGCCGCAGCGAGGCCCAGCTGGCGGCCGCCCAGGAACACGCCCGCATCGGCAGTTGGGATCTGGACCTCACGACCGGCACCGGATCCTGGTCGAAGGAGATGTTCCGCCTGTTCGATCTCGAACCGGCCGACTCCCCACCGCCCTTCGCCGAGTTCCCGCGCCTCATCCATCCCGATGACCGCGCCAAGCTGACCGAGTCCTTCCGTACGGCCGTTGAGACCGGCAGACCTCAGATCCTGTTGCACCGCACCAACCCCGCCGTCTGCCGGCCCCGCCATCTCGAGACGCGCGTGCGTCACCGGGAAAATACTACCGGCGCGGTCACCGTTCTCGTCGGCACGCTCCAGGACGTCACGGAGCGGACGTTGGCCGAGGAGGCCCTGCACGAGAAGGAACGCCGCTGGTCGACCCTCGTGGCCAACCTCCCCGGGGTCGCCTACCGCTGCGCCAACGACCCGCACTGGACCGTCGAGTTCATCAGCGCCGGCTGCCGCGAACTGCTCGGCATCGCCGAGGAGGACTACCTCGTCACCCGTAAGGCGATACTGGAGGAGATCATCCCGGCGGAGCAGCGCGACTCCGTCTGGCAGGAGGTCCAGCGCTGCCTCGCCGCCCACGAGCCCTATCGGCTCAACTACCGCGTGGCCACCCGCACCGACCGCGAGGTCTGGGTCGCCGAGCAGGGCCAGGGCATCTTCGACTCTGCGGGCCAGCTGTTGGCGTTGGAAGGCGTCATCATCGATGTCACCGAGCTCAAGCGCACCGAGCAGGCGTTGCGCGCCAGCGAGGCCGACTACCGCGGCATCTTCGAGACCGCCCTCGAGGGCATCTTCCGCAGCACGCCGGAGGGCCGGCTGCTCGCCGTCAATCCCGCCATGGCGCGCATGCACGGCTACGACACGCCCGAGGAGATGGTTGCGACCGTGACCGATCTGGCCGCCCAGGTCTACGCCGACCCGGAAGACCGCCGCCGCATCCTCGATTCCCTCACCCGCACCGGCTGGGTCCACACCTACGAGTACCAGGCCCGGCGCAAGGACGGCCAGTTGATCTGGGTCCTGCTCAGCGGCCGCACTGTCACCGATCATTCCGGACACCTGCTCTACTACCAGGGCACCTGCCTCGACATCACCGAGCACAAGCACATGGCCGAGCTGCGGGCCGCCAAGGCCCAGGCCGAGGTCGCCAACAAGGCCAAGAGCGTGTTCCTCGCCAACATGTCGCACGAGATCCGCACGCCGATGAACGCCATCCTCGGCTTCACCCAGCTCCTGCTCCGCGACCCGGCGATCACCCCCGCGCACCGCACCGATCTCGAGACCATCGATCGCAACGGCGAATACCTCCTCGCCCTCCTCAACGACGTGCTCGAGCTCTCCAAGATCGAGGCCCGGCGCGCCTCCCTCAAACTCGCCCCCTGCAACCTGCACCACCTCGTCGAGAACGTGCAATTCATGTTCTCCCCCCGCGTCGAAGCCAAACACCTCGCCTTCACCGTCGACCTCGCCCCGGATTTGCCGAGCACCGTCCTCGCCGACGAGGGCAAGATCCGCCAGATCCTCGTCAACCTCCTCGGCAACGCCGTCAAGTTCACCGAGACCGGTTCCATCGCCCTGCGCCTGCGCGCCCTGCCCCAGGACCGCGAGCACTGGCTCGTCCACGCCGAGATCGAGGACACCGGTCCCGGCATCGCGGCGCACGAACTCGACCGGCTTTTCCAGCAGTTCGAGCAGACCGCCACCGGCCGCAAGTCGGGTTCCGGCACCGGGCTCGGCTTGGCCATCAGCCGCGAGTTCGCCCGCATGATGGAGGGCGACATCACCGTGCGCAGCGTCGAGGGCCGCGGCAGCGTCTTCACCGTCACCCTCCGGCTCGGCGCCTCAGCCGACGAGCCCGCCCGCCCCCTCCCCGCCTCTCCGCCCCGCGCGTTCCACCTCGCCGCCGGCCAGCCGCCCTGCCCGATCCTCGTCGTGGATGATCAGGAGGACAGCCGCCGGCTCCTCCAGTCGCTGCTGCGTTCGGTCGGTTTCGAAGTCGAGACGGCAGCCAACGGCCTCGAGGCCGTCGCGCGCTTCCAGCAGCGCCGCCCCCGCGCCATCCTCATGGACCTGCGCATGCCCTTCATGGACGGTGCCGCGGCCACCCGCCGTATCCGAGACCTGGAAGGCGGCAACGACGTCCGCATCCTCGGCCTCTCCGCCAGTGTCATCCAGGAACTGCGCGACCCGATGGAGGGCGTCGACGACTTCCTCGGCAAACCCTTCCGCGACGACGAGCTGCTCGAGCGTCTGCGCCGTCTGCTCGATCTGCGCTTCGCGAGCGAGCCGGCCACACCGACCACCGCCGCGCACAGCCCCGCCGCGCTCCCGCCCCGCTTCGCCGCACCGCTACGGCAGGCCGTCGCCGCCGCCGATCTCGACGCCACGCTCGCCCTGCTCGACGAACTCGCCGCCGAGTCGCCGGAGCTCGCCGCCGAGCTACGGGCGCTCACCGACCGTTTCGATTGGGATCGGATCGCCACCTTCATTTCGCCTCCCGCCCAACCCCCGACTCCGTCATGAGCACCGGCGTCACCCCCGACCCTGCCACGATCCTCGTCGTCGACGATACGCCCGCCAACCTGCGGCTGCTCACCACCATGCTGCGCGACGGCGGCTACAAGGTCCGCCCCGTCCCCAGCGGCGAGATGGCCCTGCGCGTGGTCGAGGCGAAGGCGCCCGACCTCGTCCTGCTCGACATCAGTATGCCCGAGATGGACGGCTACGAGGTCTGCCGCCGCCTCAAGGCCGATCCGCGCTGGCGCGACATCCCGGTGCTCTTCATCAGCGCCCTCACCGACACCGCCGACAAGGTCCGCGCCTTCCAGGCCGGCGGCGTCGACTACGTCGGCAAGCCCTTCCAGTTCGAGGAGGTCGACGCCCGCGTGCGCACCCACCTCGAACTGCGCCGCAAGGAGCTCGCGCTGGAGGCGAACCTGGCCCGTCTCAAGGAGTTGGAGAAACAGCGCGACACGCTCACCCACATGATCGCGCACGACATGCGCTCACCGCTGCTCGCCCTCCAACTCTCGGTCGAGTTGCTCGCCGAGCTGGTCCCCGGCCACGACCCCGAGGCCGCCACGCTGGTCGCCTCCGCCCGCACCGGGGCCGCGCAGGTCGTCGAGATGGTCTCCCAGATGCTCGACGTCAGTCGCCTCGAGTCGGGCAAGCTGGAGCTGCACCGCGAACCCGCCGACCTCGTCGGGATCGCCCGGGCGTCGATCGACACCCTGCGCCCGCTCGCCGCGGAACGCACCCTCCGGCTCGAGGCGCCCGGACCGGTCCCAGCCGAGATCGACCGCGACCTCATCCGCCGGGTGGTGGTCAATCTTGTCGCCAACGCCATCAAGTTCACCGCCCCCACCGGCTCCATCCGCATCGAGATCGTCCCGACAGAGGGGCAGGTGCGCCTCGCCGTGACCGACGACGGCCCCGGCATCCCGCCCGATCAGCACAACCGCATCTTCGAGAAGTTCGGGCAAACCCCCGCCGGCGCCCGCCGGGGCGGCTCCGGCCTCGGCTTGGCGTTCTGCAAGATGGCCGTCGAGGCGCACGGCGGCTCGATCGGCTTCGAGAACGCACCGGGCCACGGCAGCACTTTCTGGTTCTCGCTCCCGGCGCCGTAACCGCCCGCCGCCCCGCACTTCCCAGCCCGTAGCGTTGCGCGTGAGCGCAACGATCCGTCCACCGGTCACCGGCAACCGTCCACCGCTCACCGCCCCCTCCGCGCTCTCCGCGCCTCCGCGTGAGAACGCTTCCGCAGCCAGACCCCATCCCGTCCCACGCAGAGAACGCAGAGTCGGATCGTCTCAAACCCGGCCTGCGTCCGTCTCGACCATAATCCCCGCCATGCCCTCCGCCCGCTTCCCCACCCCCATCGGCGAATGCACCCTCACGTGGTCCGACGCCGGCCTCACCGGTTTCGCGCTCCCCTCCGCCCCGCGCTTTCCCGCCACTTCCGCCCGTAGCGTCGCGCGTGAGCGCGACGATCCGAGTTCCTCCGTCCTCCGCCCTCCGTCCTTCGCCCTCCGTAGCGTCGCGCGTGAGCGCAACGATCCGCCCACCGCCCACCAGCCACCGTCCTCCGCCTCCCTCATCGCCCGCGTCCAGCGCCACCTCGCCGGCGATCTGCAGGACTTCGCCGACCTGACCTACGACTGGTCGCGCGTCACCGAATTTCAAAGCCGCGTGCTCCGCGCCGTCCTCGCGGTCAAGCCCGGCCGCACCGCCACCTACGGCGACCTCGCCCGCGCCATCGGGGCAAAGCCCGGCACGGCGCGCGCCATCGGCGGCGCCGTGGGCGCCAACCCCTGGCCGCTCCTTGTCCCCTGCCATCGCATCCTCGGCGCCGGCGGCCGGCTCACCGGCTACTCCGCCCCCGGCGGGCTTGCGACAAAGCGGGCCCTGCTCGCCCTCGAAGGCGCCGAACTCGCCACCGGGTGAAATCCCCAGGGGCGTCCTCGCCCGCACGCCCCGCCCCGGTCGCCCGGAAAAAATCTCCAACTATTTTGCAACCAAATCGCCCCTCGTGCGTCCTACTCCCCGTGCTTGTTTGCTTTCCCGCCTAGCGGGATATTGGGGTTAGATTCCGACAATCAGACGGACCGCCAAGGGGTTGGCGGTCCGTTTCTTTTTTTCCGACAACCTCGCCGAGCGCTCCATCCGACTCCTCAAGCTCGCGTACGAGTTCGATGGTGACTGGCCGCAGACCATCGTCACCCGCGCCTCCCTCGACCAACTCCCCCAGTCCCGCCTCTTCGCTCGACACCCCGCCGCCCCCGTCCCCACTCTTTCCCGTCCCCCATCCCTCCATCCTCCGTCATTAGCGCCCATTCGCGTTCATTAGCGGTTCCCTCCTCCGTCGTCCGTCCACCGCCCCCCTCCTCCGCGCCCTCTGCGCCTCCGCGTGCGACCCTCTCCGAAACCAAACCCAATCCAGCCTCACGCGGAGCCGCGGAGAACGCGGAGTAGCATGCGGCCATCATCGCGCTCTGCTCCGGTCTCAGCCTGAGTCCGCCTTCCGCCTTCCTCCTCCTGGATTCTCGCTTCAAGACTCGCCCGTCCTCCGCCCTACCGCCCACCGTCCACTGTCTACCGCCCACCGTCTACCGGCAACCGCCCACCGTCTTGCCTCTCACCCTCCAGTCCTTCGTCGACCGCTGGTCCGGCGCCCAGCGCGCCGAGCGCGCCAACTACCAGCTCTTCCTTTCCGAACTCTGCGAAGTCCTCGATCTCCCGCGCCCCGATCCCGCCGGGCCCGACGCCGCCGCCAACGCCTACGTCTTCGAGCGCTCCGTCCGCCTCCACCACCGCGACGGCACCACCACCACCGGCCGCATCGACCTCTACCGCCGCGGCTGCTTCGTCCTGGAGTGCAAACAGTACGGCGAGGCCAAACCCGAGTCCGCCGCCCTCGCCCTCGACTTCACCGATGAGCCCGCCCCGCGCTCCGCCGGCATCGTCCGCGGCACCGAGGCCTGGGACCGCAAGATGCACGAGGCCCGCGAGCAGGCCAAACGCTACGTCGATTCCCTCCCCGCCGACGAGGATCCGCCGCCCTTCATCGTCACCGTCGATGTCGGCCACAGCTTCGAGCTCTTCGCCGACTTCTCCCAGAAGGGCAAAGCCTACCTCCACCACCCCGACGCCCGCACCTTCCGTATCCGCCTCCGCGATCTCCTCCAGGAGGAGCCGCGCGAACGCCTCCGCGCCGTCTGGCTCGACCCGCACTCGCTCGACCAGTCCAAGAAGGCCGCCGCCGTCACCCGCGAAGTCGCCGAGTGCCTCGCCAACCTCGCCCGCCTCTTCGAGAAACACCACGAGCCCAAGCTCGTCGCCGCCTTCCTCTCCCGCTGCCTCTTCTGCATGTTCGCCGAGGATGTCGGCCTCCTCCCGACCGAGTCCTTCAAGCAGCTTCTCGACTCCGTCAAAGGCGACCCCGGCGCCGCCGTGCCGCTCCTGAAAGCCCTCTTCGAGGAGATGAACCGCGGCGGCTACTCCCTCGTCCTCCGCGAGAAACTCCTCCACTTCAACGGCGGCCTCTTCGCCGATGCCGCCGTGCTCCCGCTCGACGGCCCCCAGCTCGGCCTCCTCCGCAAGGCCGCCAGCCTCGAATGGCGCCACGTGGAGCCCGCCATCTTCGGCACCCTCCTCGAACGCGCCCTCGACCCCGCCGAGCGCCACAAGCTCGGCGCCCACTACACCCCGCGCGCCTACGTCGAGCGCCTCGTCCTCCCGACCGTGATCGAGCCCCTGCGCGACGAGTGGGAAAACGTGCGCGCCGCCGCCATCACCCGCGCCACCCGCGGCGACCTGAAGGGCGCCATCAAAGAGACCCGCGCCTTCCACCACCGGCTCTGCGGTATCCGCGTCCTCGATCCCGCCTGCGGCTCCGGCAACTTCCTCTACGTCACCCTCGAGCACATGAAGCGCCTCGAGGGCGAGGTCCTCGAGCTCGTCGAATCCTTCGGCGACAACATGCGGCTCGACCTCGCCGGCGAGACCGTCGACCCCCACCAGTTCCTCGGCCTCGAGCTCAACCCCCGCGCCGCCTCCGTCGCCGAGCTCGTCCTCTGGATCGGCCACCTCCAGTGGCACCACCGCAACCGCGGCAGCACCCACTGGCCCGAGCCCGTCCTGCGCGCCTTCCACAACATCGAGTGCCGCGACGCCGTCCTCGCCTACGACGAGAAAAGCTTCGCCCAGGACGAGTCCGGCAAGACCCGCTACGTCTGGGACCGCCGTACCTACAAAGTCGATCCCGCCACCGGCCGCGAGATCCCCGACGAGAAAGCCGTCCGCCC
>JAEWNN010000166.1 GCA_023457035.1 Verrucomicrobiota bacterium | reverse complement strand
GCGTCGGAAATGGGCCACGGCGAGCACCGCCACCGCGTCCGCCTGTTCGACGAAAATCAACGCGTAGGGAAACACCTTCCCGAAGTGCCGTTGCACCGGGCGTCGCACGTACGGATAACGCTGCGGGGCGCTGCTGATTTCACCGAGCAACACCTCGATCGCGGCGTAGAATCGCCGCCCGAGTGGTTCGCTGATCGCCGCATAGCGCACCAGCGCCGCCATGAACTCCGCTTCCGCCTCGGGATGGAAAACGTACGGTTTCACAAACCGACGGCCTTGCGCGCCCGGGCCAGCACGTCCTCGCCCGGCACCGCTTTCACTCTTCCACTCCGTAGCTCCTCGAGTCTGCGCTCCGCCTCCTGCACCCACATCGCTTCATGCTCCGGGCTCGGTTCGGCGGACATCTCGACCGTGAGCAGATCGACCAACTCCGCCAGCTCCTCACGGCTGAGTTGCCGGGTCTGCGCTACGATCTCTTCAACCTTTGTCGGCATGGCCCGCAACCTAGCATCCACCCCGGAGCCGTCAACGAAGGCATCGATCCGAGCCCCCCATTCCGCATCGCTCCCGCGGCGGATCACTCACCCTGAGAAGCGCGGCTGGAACCGACAGAAGGCAACGAAGTGTGAACAAGTTGGATAAGGAAATTCGAGGTTTCGGTCTTCACCTGGCAGGTGAAGGGAGGATCCCCCGGGCCAGTGGGCCCTGATTCCCCTTGGTACGGAGTCTCTTTGTTTCCTTCGTTACCTTCTGTCGTCTGCGGAATCTAGGCTCGCGCGCAGGCCGGCCTTGCCCGCACCCGCCAATCACAAATCGGCAATCCGAGATCGAAGTTCTGCCCGCCTACCGCACCGGCCCGAAGAGCTTCCCCAGCACATCGAGCAGGTCCTTGCCGGGTGCCTGCGCGGCACCGCGGCCGCGCAGCAACGAGATCGCCCGATGGCCGACGACCTCGTCGTGGTTCACCGCCACGATCTTCACCGTGCCGGGCCGTTGCCCGATCACGTCGAGCGCGCTCAAGGGTCGCAACGCCAGCGGCAGCCCCGTCCAATAGCAGTCGACCTCCCAGCCCCCGACCAACGAACCCGGCGGCAGTTCGCCCTTCACCAGTGAGGGATAGCGCAACGCAAAATCCGGTGTGCGCGACGCCATCACCCGCACCGTCACCGCCACCGGCAACTGGGCGAGGTACTCGCTCACATCATCCACCTTCCCGGCGTTCCACCGACCGAAGAAATCGCGCGGGTCGAAACCCATCAGGTTCATCCCGTTCCATTCGCCATGGAGATTCGGGCTGCCGAACTTCTGCCGGTCGTACCAGGGCTGGAAACTCTGCGTGGCCACCAACCCCAGTTCGAAATGCAGGTGGGCCCGGTCGCGCGGGATCGTGTAGCCACCCGCGCTGCGCCCCATCGTGCCGATCACCTCGCCGCGCTGCACCACGGTGCCCGCCCGCAGGCCGGTCCGCACCGCGCTGAGGTGTGCGTAGAGCGAGTAGCACGCCGGCGTCGCGCTCGGGTGTTCGATCACGATGTAGCGCCCGTAGCTGCTCTGGCCCGCCTTCGTGGCCACATGCCGCACCACGCCGTCCATCGCCGCGAAGACCTCGTCGGTCGGCTCGCCGCGATCGCGCACCGCGATCGGCTTCAGGTCGATGCCCTCGTGGAACTGCTGACCGCCGCTGCGCACGCAACCGAACAGCCCCGACTCCGGATCTCCCGACACCGTCGGTTGGATATACTCCTCGATCGGCCGGCCCTCCAGGTAGGCCGTGTTCGGCGTGGGCCACGCGAGCTCCAGTCGCGCCTGCACCGCCGTGGTCACGGCGAACCCGAAGCAGAGAATGGCGAGCGGCAGTTTCACGGCCGCCGAGACAAGGAACCGCCGCCCGCCCCGTCAAGCGGAGCACACGCCGGTTGGCGCTCCGCTCACGCCTCCAGCACCGCCGTGCCCACGGAGTCGGCGAGCAGGCGGCCGCGGCGCGTGAGCCGCAGCACCTCGGGCGCGGCCCACTCGGCCAGGCCTTCCGCGACCAGCCGCGCCGCCAGCGTGCGGTACGCGGACCAGTCCGCACTCGGGAACCGCCGCTGCGCCGCCGCCAGGTCCACCCCGGCGTTGCAGCGCAGCCCGAAGATCAGCGTATCCGCCGCGAGGACTTCGGGGGTGAGCGCGGTGCGCTCCGCCGTGCCGCGCCGCCCGGCCGCGAGGTCGGCGCGCCACGCCGCGAGGTCGGGCGGATTCTGGTAGCGCCAGCCCGCGTGTTGCGACGCGCCGGAGGGACCGAAGCCGAGCCACTCCTGCATCGCCCAGGTGTTGAGGTTGTGCCGGCAGGCGTGGCCGGGCCGTGCGTAGTTGGAAATCTCGTATTGAGCGAAGCCCGCCGCACCGAGCGTGTCCCAGGTCGCCTCGTAGAGCGCCGCCTCCTGCTCGGCGTCGCGCGTCACCTTGCCCTGCGACAGCTTCACGTACAGCGCCGTGTCCTCCTCGAAGGTGAGGCAGTACGTCGAGATGTGGTCGGGCCCGAGCGCGATGGCGGCGGCGAGATCGCCGCCCCAGTCCGCCGCCTCCTGCCCGGGCAGGGCGAACATCAGGTCGACATTGACAGATGCGAACCCGGCCGCCCGCACCAGGTCGTAGGCGCGCAACGCCTGCTCGCGCGTGTGCCGCCGGCCGAGCGCCGCGAGCAGCTCCGGCTGCAGGCTTTGCACGCCGAGCGAGATGCGCGTGACACCGCCGTCGCGCAGCGCCGCCAGCCGGTCGCGCGTCACCGTGGCCGGCGCCAGTTCCACGCTCCATTCGGTCGGAGCTGCGGACAGATTGCGCCGCACGATCGCGCAGAGCTCGGCGAGGTGTTTCGCCGGGAGCAGTCCCGGCGTGCCGCCGCCCCAGAAGACGGTGCCGGCCCGCAGCGGCGTCTCCACCAGCGAGAACTCCGTCTCCACATCCTGCAGATAACGCACGAGGTCGTCGCCCTCGGGCCGCACCTGGTAGAACGCACAATACGCGCAGGTCGTGGAACAGAACGGCACGTGCACGTACACACCGAGCGCCGTCGACTCGGCTTTTTCTTGCTCTGCCCGCGCGCCGACCGTTAGAGAGTTCGTCATCTGCGCCGGTCCAACACGCAACGAAACACCGGCACCGCAAACATTTATGCACCACTCGCAGGCTTCATCCTGGAAACGCATCCTCGCCGTCGCGGGCACCACGCTCGCGCTGTTCCTCGGCGGCTGCAGCTCGACCATCGTCAACATGACCTCGGACACGGTCGCCGAGAACCCGTCGTCGATCTACACGATCACGGCGCGCGTGAAGCCCAACGCGACCGAGCTCGTGAAGGGTTCGCTCAAGGTCCAGATCGTCGTCGACGGCCAGATCCATCCGATGGAGCGGAGCCCGCTGGGCGACGGCCTCTACGAGTTCGACTACCACATGCCCGCCGGGCGCACCGAGGCGACCTACTATCTGCTTGTCAACTACGCCAGCCAGCGCGGCAACCTGACCGTCCCCGTCGAGGAGTACACCGAACTGCGCACGATCCGGCTCACCAACCGCTACGTCTACACGCTCGAGGCCGTGCGCGGCCCCATCGGCGCCCGCATCGCCATCGTCGGCCGCGGCTTCACCCCGCAGGACGTCGTCTACCTCGACAGCGTCCCAGCCCGCACCGTCTTCGAGTCCCCCAACGCGATCTCGTTCGCCGTGCCCGCCGTACCGGCCGGCCGTGCCTACACGGTCTCGCTCAACAACGGCACGACCAGCCAGCAGGTCGGCTCGTTCCGGGTCGACGGTCTCTCGCTCGATGTCGCCCCGTCCGCGTTGAATCTCACCACCGGAGGGCGCGCCACCCTCACCTTTGCGCTCGGCTCCCCCGCCCCCGAGGGCGGCCTGCTCATCGATGTGAGCACCGACGTGCCGGCCTCGGTCATCATGCCCGAGGTCATCATCCCGGCCGGTGCCACCACCGCCACGATCACCGTGCAGGGCGGCCAGCCGGGCACCGGCAGCCTGTTCGTGACCGGCGCCGGCAACGGCGAGATCGCCGTCCCGGTGACCGTCTCCGCGCGCTGAGCACACGGACCGTCCCGTTTCCCTTCACAGCCGATCCCGCCCGGGGGTCGGCTGTTTTGTTGCCGGTCCCCGCGCGTGCGGCGGGCGCCGCACAGCAGCGGAATCCCCCGCGCCGCACGGCCGCTCACTCCGGGCGCACGAGCTTCAGATCGCTCCACTCGCCCATCGTCCGGCTCTCGAGCGACCAGCCGGGCGCCACCGTGGCGAACTCGCGGCGCACGGCCTCGATCTCCGTGGCGAGGATGCCGCTGAGCACCAGCCAGCCGCCGGGCGCCACCGCCGCCACGAGCTCCCTGGCGAACTCGCGCAGGACGTTGGCCAGGATGTTGGCCATCACCACATCGGCCTGACGGCCCTGCAGGCCGGTGATGAGGTTGCCGACGAAGAACGCCACCTGGCCGGTCGCGCCGTTGAGCGTGGCGTTCTCGCGGCTCACGGCGACCGCCTCGGGGTCGTTGTCGAAGCCGGCGACCGCCGCGAAGCCGAGCTTCACCGCCGAGATCGCGAGGATGCCCGAGCCGCAGCCGGCGTCGATGATGCGAAGACCGTCCAGCGAGCCGCCTGCGGCGCGCCGTTGCTCGGCGTAGGCGACCAGTCGCTCGCAGCACAGCCGGGTGGTCTCGTGATTGCCGGTGCCGAAGGCCATGCCGGGGTCGAGCAACACCAGCGCGTCGCCGGCGGGCAGCGCGTAGCTGTCGCGTTCCCACACGGGCACCCAGTGCATGCGGCCGAAGTTCCACGGCTTGAAGTGCAGCTTGTAGCTCGCGCGCCAGTCGGTGTCGGCCACCGGGCTGATGGTCGGCTCGGCGAGCGCGACCACGCGGCGCAGTTCGCGGCGGGCGCGCTGCGCGGCCGCGATGGCGAACGCCGCGTCGGGGAAATAGCTGCCGAGCCAGGCGCTCGCGGTCGGGCGGTCCTCGAACACGCCCCACTCGGCGTTCTCCGCCTCGGCGAGGGCGTTCTCGACCGCCTCGGCGGCGGCGACGGGAATCGGGATACGGGCTTCGACGAGGCTCATGGCGGGACGGTTCAGGATTGTTGCAGGCTGAGGCGGGCGATGACGGCGGGCAGCAGGCGGTGCTCGGCGGCGTGGATCTTCGTGGCGAGCGTCTCCTCGGTGTCGGTCTCCTCGATGCGCACGGCCTCCTGGTCGAGGATACGGCCGCCGTCGACGGTGGCATTGACCTCGTGGACGGTGCAGCCGGTCACCTTCACGCCGTGGCGGAAGGCCTGGCCGATGGCGTCGAGACCGGGGAAACTCGGCAGCAGGCTCGGATGGAGGTTGATGATCCGCCCCGCGAAGGCGCCGAGGAAGGCCGGTTTGAGCACGCGCATGAAGCCCGCGAGCACGACGAGGTCGGCCCGCGCGGCGCGGATGGCGGCGATGAAACGCTCCTCGCCCGCGCCCTCGAGCTTGGTCTTGAACGGCGCGGGATCGATGAACTCCGCCGGCACGCCGAAGCGCGGCCCCAGCTCGAGCATGCGCACGCCGGGGTGATCGGTGAGGAGGCCGACGACCCGCGCGCCCCCGAGGCGGCCCTGTTGCTGGGCGTTGAGGATGGCCTCGGCATTGGAGCCGCGGC
This sequence comes from Verrucomicrobiota bacterium, assembly GCA_023457035.1. GTDB lineage: Bacteria > Verrucomicrobiota > Verrucomicrobiia > Opitutales > Opitutaceae > CAJCBL01. Next base: position 6,051 of record JAEWNN010000166.1, on the reverse strand, counting down.
CGGAACCGAGAAGGACGACGCGCATGGTAGAAAAATGGGGGGGGCCGAAAGCCGGGATGAAGTTATGTGGAACTCAGGAAATCAGGAACGGAGAACCTCAACGGTAGAGCTGGAAGCGCCCCTTGTCTCCGCGGTTCGGTTTCCAGCTTTCCTGATTTCCACATTCAATCCGTTTCCTGCTTCCTCACTGGAAGAACTTCTTGGCCTTCTCGAGGAAGCTCTTGGCCACCGGCTCGTCGGCGTCGCCGCAGGCGATGGCAAAGTCCTCAAGCTTCTTGCGCTGGTCGGCGTTGAGCGACGTGGGCACCTCGACGTGCACGCGGATGAGTTCGTCGCCCGGATGCCCGCTGCGCAGGTTGGGCAGACCGCGCCCCTTGAGCCGGAACGTCGTGCCGGACTGGGTGCCCGCGGGGATCTTCAGCGAGGCCCGGCCGGAGAGCGTGGGCACCTCGATGGTGCCGCCGAGCGTGGCGAGGGTGAACTTGATCGGAATCTCGCAGAACAGGTCGTCGCCCTGGCGCTCGAAGACCTCGTGTGCGGCGACATGAAGCACGATGTAGAGGTCGCCGGGACCACCGTCGAGCGTGCCGGCCTCGCCGTTGCCGGAGGAGCGCAGGCGCGTGCCGGTGTCGACACCGGCGGGGATGCGCACGTTGACCTTCGCATCCTGCTGCACGCGGCCCTCGCCGCGACATTTGGCGCAGGGTTTCTCGACGCGCGTACCGGCGCCGCCGCAGGTCGGGCAGGTCTGCCGGAAGGTGAAGAACCCGCGCGAGGTCGTGACCTGGCCGTGCCCCTGACAGGTGGCGCAGCGCACGCGCTTCGAGCCGGGCTCCGCGCCGGTGCCGGAACAGTGCGCACACTCGGCGAGCTTGCGGAAGGTGATCTCCTTCTCGCAGCCCGCCGCAGCCTCCTCGAGGGTGAGCTCGAGATCATAGCGCAGGTCGGCGCCGCGTTGCGCGCCGCCGCCGCCCCCGCCCCCGCCGAAGAACTCCTCGAAGATCCCGCCGCCGCCCCCGCCGCCGAAGACCTCGCGGAAGACATCGAACGGATCGTGGAAACCGCCGCCCCCGGCCCCACGCGGGCCGGCCGCGCCGCCCTGGGCGAAGGCCGCGTGCCCGAACCGGTCATACGCCGCGCGCTTGTCGGGATCGCGCAGCACGTCGTAGGCCTCGGAGAGCTTCTTGAAATGCTCCTCCGCCGACTTGTCGCCCGGGTTCTTGTCCGGGTGGTACTTCACCGCGAGCTTGCGGTAGGCCTTCTTGAGGTCGTCCGCCGAAACATCGCGGGCGACACCGAGCAGTTCGTAGTAGTCTTCCTTGTGGCTGGCCATGTGGTTTCGGTAAACGGTTCCGGTGTCCCACGGCATGCCGCCGCGCCGGGCGCGGCGGCCGCACAGGGACCGGAAACGGGCTAGTTAGAAGGGCCGCGTGGCCCGATTCAAGCTCCGCGACGCCCGTTCGCCAGGCGGATTCAGGAGAAGTTCTCCGTCACGAGAACCAGCGCCTCCTCCTCGGCCTCGAAGGTGAACGCCCCGGCGAAGGGCAACAGCGCGTTGTCGCCGGCGATGAACGGGGCGACCTCGAACCCGCGCGCGCGCAGCCGCCCGCGCACGACCGAGAGCAGCCGGCATTGTTCGCCCGCGCCGAACGCGAGCGCGGCGCCCGTCTTCAGCGGGACGCGGCGGATGCGGAACTCCGCACAGTCGGCGATCACGGCCGGCGAATCGGCCGCGCGCACGATCGGCGGCGGCGGTTCGTCGAAGAGGATGGATTTCATCGACTCGGCGATATGCATCTTGCGCGGCTTGCCATCGAGTCCCACGCGCCCCCAGTCGTAGACGCGGTAGGTGGTGTCCGAGTTCTGCTGGATCTCGAGGATGAGGCAGCCGGCGTCGATCGCGTGGACGGTGCCGCTGTGCACCAGCACGGAATCGCCGGGCTGGACGGTGCAGCGGTTCACGCACTGCTCGAGCGTGCCGGCGTGGATCGCCGACTCGAACTGCGCCGGCGTCACACCCGGGCGGAGACCGAGGATGAGGCCCGCCTCGCCTTCGACGCCGGCGAGGTACCAGTTCTCCGTCTTCGGCTCGCCGCGCAGGGCGGGCGCGACCTCGGCCGGCGGATGCACCTGGAGGCTGAGGCGTTCGCGGCAGTCGAGCCACTTGACCAGGATCGGGAAGGGGCGGGAGACCGGCCAGTCGGGCCCGAGCCAGTCGGCGCTGCGCAGCCGGAGGGCGTCGCGGATCGTCATGCCGGCGAGGGGACCATCGCGCACGACCGACTGCGCCTCGGGGCGGTCGACGACCTCCCAGCTCTCGCCGATCGGGTCGGTCCCGGGCAGCGCACGCGGGAAGATCCGGCCCAGCGCCCGGCCGCCCCAGACCCGGGCTTGATACAGCGGGTGAAATCGAACTGGCAAATGCATCACCGCCACTGTTAAGAATTCCATGAAAAATGGGAGGCTGAATTTACTTCCGCGCGCGTTTCCCCTAGCCTCGCGCCCTCAAACCCAACGCCCCTTCCCGATGGCAAAAAGCGACAGCTCGTCCAAACGCACCGGCCCCTCCTTCAGCGGCCCCACATATCAACCACGGTGGGTCGCCGCGATCCTGTGCTTCGTGGTGGGCTTGCTCCTGTTCGTGGCGCTCGCCTACTACGAGCCCAACCAGGTGCCCACCATGGGCGCCGCGGGCGAGACGCTCCCCGACGGCACCATCAAGGTCATCCCCCCCTCCGGCGTGAACCCGGTCGGCAAGATCGGCGCGATGACCGCCTTCTACCTCTTCCGCATCCTCGGCGGCGCCGCGTGGTTGATCGGCGGATTCTTCTTTTGGCTGGGCTTCATCTACACCCGCGGCATGCGCCGCCTCGCCACCGCCCGCGCCGCCGCCATGGTGCTCTGCCTGCTCTGCGCCTGCGGCCTGGCGGACATGCAGAAGGCGTGGACCGAGTTTTTCGTCCAGCCCACGAACATCTACATCAGCGGGCCCGGCGGCATGATCGGCCAACTGCTCTACTCGCACCTGATGGAGGACACGATGGGCATCTTCGGCTCCGGCGTGGTGCTGTCGGTGTTCTTCATCCTCACCCTGATGTTCGTGCTCACCCGCGACCTGGGGTCCCAGTTCGACCGGTTCTTCGCCTGGATCCAGAGCATCCGTGAGAACTGGAAACTCCGCCGGCTCGAGCGCGAGGAGATCAAGAAGCTCCGTGCCGAGGCCCGCGCCAAGCTCAAGGAGCAGGCCCTCGCCGAGCTCAAGAAACAGGCCGCCGCCGCCGTGCCGCCGCCGACCGACATCAAACGGCTCACCCTGCCCAAGGGCGGCGAACCCGCCGGGGCCGCACCGGACCGCGCCGCCCCGCCGCCCAGCAAGTCCCCCGAGAAAAGCCTCTCGCTGCGCAACTCCACGCCTACGCCGACGGCACAACCGGAGCCCGCCACCCCGCCACCGCCTCCCCCGCAGCCCGAGCGCGGGACCAAGCCACCGCCCTTCGGCGGCGAAAAGCCCGCCGTCGCCCCCGCCACCGTGGCCGAACCGGCCGGAGTCCCCGCGGCCAAGCTCAACCTCAAGATCGTCGCCCCGGAGACGCCGCGCAAAGCCGCCGCCCCCCAGACCCCGAACGGCGAGGACTACATCTTCCCCGCCCTCGATCTGCTCAAGGAGCCGGTCAAAGCCGCGACCGCCACCAATGAAGCGGAACACTTCCAGAACGCCGAGACCCTGTTGCGCACCCTCGGCGAGTTCGGCGTCGAGGTGAGCTTGGGCGAGATCCACACCGGTCCCGTCATCACCCGCTACGAGATCCTGCCCGCCCCCGGTGTGCGCGTCGAAAAGATCGCCAGCCTCGACAAGAACATCGCGCTGGGCATGAAGGCCCAGTCCGTGCGTATCCTCGCCCCGGTGCCGGGCAAGGGCGTCGTCGGCGTCGAGGTGCCCAACCAGCGGCCCACCCCCGTCGGCATGCGCGAGATCATCGAGTCGGCCGACTGGGTCGAGTCCAAGGCCGAGCTGCCGATCGCCCTCGGCAAGGACGTCTCCGGCGCGCCCATCGTCGCCGACCTCGCCCGCATGCCCCACCTGCTCATCGCCGGCGCCACCGGTTCGGGCAAGTCGGTCTGCGTGAACAGCATCGTCGCCTCGCTCGTCTACCATGCCGGTCCCAAGAAGGTCCGCCTGCTCATGGTCGACCCGAAGATCGTCGAGCTGCAGGTCTACAATTCCCTGCCGCACATGCTCATCCCGGTCGTCACCGAGCCCAAGAAGGTGCCCGGCGCCCTCAAGTGGCTGCTGGCCGAGATGGAGAAACGCTACCAAATCTTCGCCAAGTGCGGCGTGCGCAACATCGCCTCCTTCAACTCCCGCAAGGCCCCCGACACCGAGAAGGAAAAGGAAAAGGAGAAGGAGGGCGCCGTCGCCGAGGTGCCCACCGAGCTCAACCTCGAGGTCCCGCGCGACCTCGAGATCGAGATCCCGGAGAAGCTGCCCTACATCGTCTGCATCATCGACGAGCTCGCCGACCTCATGATGGTCGCCCCCGCCGAGATCGAGACCTCCATCGCCCGCCTCGCCCAGCTCGCCCGCGCCGCCGGTATCCACCTCATCGTCGCGACCCAGCGCCCGTCGGTGAATATCATCACCGGTTCCATCAAGGCCAACCTCCCCTCCCGCATCGCCTTCCAGGTCACCTCCAAGGTCGACAGCCGCGTCATCCTCGACGAGGCCGGCGCCGACCAGCTCATCGGCCGCGGCGACATGCTCTTCATGCCCCCCGGCACCAGCCGGCTCGTCCGCGCCCAGGGCGCGTTCATCTCCGACGAGGAGATCGCCCGCGTCGTCGAGCACCTCAAGAAGAACGGCCCGCCGGCCTACCGGCAGGAGGTCCAGGAGCAGGTCGACCGCGTCGGCGACGAGGACGGCAACGACGGCATCGACGACCTCGAGGAGGGTAGCGACGACGACCTGCTCCCGCAGGCCATCGATGTGCTCAAATCCACCCGTCGCGCCTCCACCTCCATGCTCCAGCGCCGGCTGCGCATCGGCTACAACCGCGCCGCCCGCCTCATGGAGCTCATGGAGCAGAAGGGCATCGTCGGGCCGGAGAACGGCGCCCAGCCCCGCGAGATCCTCGCCGATCTCGACCGTCTCTGATCGCCCTTTCCGCCCCACCGGCGCGCGGCCTCTTTCCGGCCCCGCCGGCGCGCGGCGTAAAAGGACTTCACCTCCCGGAGGGTTTTCCCCACATTCTCCCCATGCAGACCATCGGCGAACGACTTGAGGAAGCGCGGAAACGCAAGGGCATCTCCATTCGCGAGGCCTCCGAGGCGACCAAGATCCGCAGCGACTACCTCCAGAAGTTCGAGAACAACACCTTCGAACTCGGCCTGCCCGAGATCTACGCCCGCGGTTTCCTCCGCACCTACGCGCAGTATCTCAAACTCAACTCCGAGAAGCTCCTCACCGACTACGCCTCCCTCGGCTTCAGCGACTCCCGCGAGCCCCGGCGCCATCAGGACCAGCGCGAGATCATGGGCCGGCTCGACATCCCCGAGCCGAGCAAGTCCGCGCCGGCGCCCGCTCCGGCCGCCCCGGCCGAGCCCGCGGCCCCCCCCCCCTCCCGCGCCGTGCCCACCCCCGTCGTCACCCGGGCGCCCCGCGCCGACCGTCGCCAGAAACTCAAGATGCCGTTCATCGTCGGCGGCGCGGTCCTCGCCCTGCTCGTCATCTTCTTCGCCGTCCGCGCCATCCTCCCGGATTCGCCCGCGACACCGGCCGCCCCCCGTCCCTCCGGCGCCACCCCGGAGCAGGCCGACGACCGCAACCTCCTCCGCCTCGTCGCGTTGGGCAATGTCTGGGTCAAGGTCGAACAGCCGGCCGACCGGAAGGTCCTCTTCGAAGGAGACCTGCTCAAGGGGCAGACCCGGGCGATCCTGCGCTCCGGCAAGGTCTACGTCTCCTACGATCTCGGCCGCAACCTGCAGGTCGAGGTCCGGGGCGTGCGCTACCGCATGGGCGCCGAGGGCCAGGGCAGCAACCGGTTCGACGAACCG
>JAEWNN010000165.1 GCA_023457035.1 Verrucomicrobiota bacterium | reverse complement strand
GCGCAGCACCGGCAGCGGCGGGCGCGGCGGCGGCACCGGCGGCAGGCGCGGCGGCGGCGCCGGCGGCGGGCGTGGCTTCCTCCTCGGCGGCCGGGGAGAGGCAGGCCACCACCGGTTGCTTCGGGTTGTCGAGGAACTCGACGCCCTCGAGCTTCTTCATCTCGGAAACGTGGATCGAGTCGCCGACCTTCAGGGGGGAGACATCGACCTCGATGAACTCCGGCAAGTCCTTGGGCAAGCAACGGACGCGCAGGGAGAACGAGGAGACGTCGAGAATACCACCCTCGTTCTTCACGCCGTCGCTCTCGCCCACAACGCGCACGCCGACGTTGATCTCCATCTTCTCGTTGGCCGCGACTTCATGCAGATCGATGTGCATGTATTCATCGGTCAGCGGATCCTTCTGCACTTCGCGGATGAAGGAGAGCGCATCCTTGCCGTCCGGGCGCTTGAACTCGATCAACGAGGCCGAACCGCCGATCGACTTGAGAAGCCGGCGAAATTCCGGCTCGTCGACGGCCAATTGCACCGGCTCGGTGTGCTTTCCGTAGAGGATGGCGGGAACCTTCCCGCTCGAACGCAGACGGCGCGAGGCACTGCGACCCTTGCCCTCGCGGGCGATGACGTTGAGCTTAAGCTGCTTCATGGAAAATGCGGATTGGAAGTAGTCTGTATCCCCCCGGAGGGGGGCAGTCCGATGTGGAAAAGGGGTGCACCGTAGTAGGCGGTTTTCCGAAATCAACCAAAACTTTTCCAGTGCCGCGATTTCGGAGCGGGGGCCCTTCCGGTCTCCACGGAGTCCGTACCACCACCGGGGCCGCCGCGTTCGCCCACCGCCGCGCCGCCGGGCGGCGCACCGCTCACTTCCCCGGCGCCTTGGCGGTGTAGAGCGCGACCAGCGCGGCGCCGATGGCCTGCGAGAGCTCGCCGAGCGAGGCGGCCACGATCTTCATCGTCGCCCGCTGCGCCGGGAACAGGTACGGCAGCGCCGCCTCCCGGAGGAGACGCAGGTAACGCTCGCGAAACTCCGGCGTGGTCGACTCGGGGTCCATCAGGCCGCCGCCGATGACGACATACTTGGTGTCGAGCGCCATGGTGAGGTTGGCGACATGCAGGCCCAGCGCCCTGGCCTGGAAGTCGAAGATCTCCAGGGCGAGCGGGTCGCCCTTCTGGGCGCGGCCGCGCAACGAGAGCGCCTTCTCCTTCGGCGTGCCCGCGGCGGTGGCCAGTTCATGCTGCGGGTGCTTCTTGAGCATGTCCTCCAGCAGGTGCGGCAGCCCGGAGATGGTCGTGTAGGCCTCGACGCAGCCCCAGGTGCGGCCACAGCCGCACGGATACGCCCGCACCCCGCCGAGCAGGTGCAGCGGCGCGGGCATGTGCGCGCCCTCCATGCCGGCCAGCGTGTCGCCGTCGAGCGGCAGCCCGTCCGGCCCGATGTAGGCGCACCCCAGGCCGGAGCCGGGCGCGAGCATGAGCACGGAAGCCTGCTCGGCGCCGCGCACCCGCTGCGCCTCGCCCACCCCGCCGAGGTTGCCGTCGTTGCCGACGACCAGCGGGACCGGCCGGCCGGCCGCGGCCGCGAGCGCCTTGGCGTAGTCGCTGTAGAAATCCCACCCGACGAAACTCTCGGGCAGGTTGGCCGAGCGGTCGAGCACCCCATAACGCTGGTACGGCCCCGGCAGGGCCAGGCCCACGCCGCGCACATCGGACCACATCAGGCCGTTCTCGGCGAGGAAGCCCGAGACGCCCTCCACCCACCCGGTGATGACGGCCCGGGTGCCGAGCTGCGAGTTGGTCGAGCTCTGACGGAGCTTCTGCGAGACCGCGGAGCCGTTGCTCCACACGCCGCAGGTTTTCGAGGTGGTGGCGCCGCTGTCGGTGCCGATGTACACGCCTTGGGTTTTCACGATGAGGATGCTGTTTTCGCGGAGGTTTCGGGGGGGGCCACGCCCACGCCGGCGACGCCACGGGGGAGGCGTCGCGAGGAAGGACCGGGCACCGGTGATTTCTCCGGCCGCCGGGGCCGGCGTCAACCCATTTGCCGGAGACAGGCCGACTGCGGTCGCCGCCCAATGCAGGAAAGCCAGCCCCGAGACTGCGACCGCCGCCGCGCCCGGCGCCGCAGGGGGGGGGCGACACCGGCGCGGAGGATACTGGTGGTCTCCTCGGTGGCCGCAGGTCGCTGGGCGAAGGGAGCCGGCCCGGGAAATGCGTGGGGGGCACGGGGTTGGGCGAACGGCTCCGCCGAAAACCGCCGCCTCACCGCCCCGGCCGGCACCGCGCCCACACCAGCAGGAACGACGGCGCGAACTCCTCCGGCCGCGCCGCCACCCACGCGTCGATCTCGGCCGGCGTGAACCAGCCCAGCTCGCTCACCTCCTCGGGTTGCCCGCGCACCGGCCCGTCGTGCCGGCAGCGATAGACCCAGACGAACTCCCGCCCGGTCTCCTCGCACGCCCCGATCCGGCACACCCGCTCCGGCGCGGCGGCCACGTGCACGCCGATCTCCTCGCCGAGTTCGCGCACCATCGCCGTATCGTAGTCCTCGCCACGGTCGACATGGCCCGAGGCCGAGGCCGCCCAGCAGTGCGGGAACGTGTCCTTCGTCGCCGAGCGCTTCTGGAGCAGCACGCGCCCGGCACCGTCGAGCACCAGCGCGTGCACCGCCCGGTGCAACAGCCCGCGCGCATGCACCTCGCGGCGCGGCGCGGCCCCGACCACGCGATCCTGTTCATCGACCACATCGAACCATTCCTCGTTGGGCATGCTCGCATGGTGAGGTTCTCCTCGCGGCCGAGGCAACCCCGGTCCAACCTCGCCACCGCCGCCCGACCTCCTCCCGTTCGGAACCGGCACCAGCCGCCGCCCCGTCCCCCGATGCAGTCCCAGCCGCCGCACCTCGCGCCCCTGCCCCGTCGCCACCGCGTGGGCCGCCTCTTCGCGTTCACGGCCGTCGTCGCCGCGCTCTCGCTCCACGCCCAGTCCTCGCCCCTGCCAACGGCCGCGCCCGGGCTCAACGAGGCCGGTATCCCTTTCTTCGCGATCAGCTCCCCGGCGGCCCTGGGCCTGAGCTCGCCGCCGACCGACCTCCAGCTGCTGCCCGACGGCCGGGTCCTCGCGCTGGCCAGGCGCGAACTGGCCCTCGGCGACGGCGTCCGCTGGGAACTCCACCGCCTCGATCGCGCCGATACCGCCGCGCACTCCACCGAGGTGGCCATCGACGCCGACGGCATCCTCTACACCGGCATCCCCTCCGCGATCGCCCGCCTCGACTTCCAGGCCGACGGCACGCTCCGCCGCACGGCCGTCGCCCCCACGCCCGATCCCCTGATGATGCCCAGCACGGTCGTCAAGGCCGGCGACCGCTGGTACTGGTACGGCGGCATCGGCGCAGTCGTCTCCTGGAAACCCGGCGAGCCGCCGCGCACCGCCGGACGCATCGCCGACCTCGAACGCGCCTTCGACCTCGGCGGCACCATCTACCTCAGCGACAAATCCGACGGCGCGCTCTGGCGCGAGACCCCCGCCGGGCTGGAGTCCGTCATCGCCGCCGCCGACACCAACGTCAGCCACACCGTCACCTGCGGTCTGGCGCTCGGCGACGGTCGCCACGTCGTCGGCACCAACGGCCACGGGCTCCAGTTCTTCGACGCGGGGGCCCGCTCGCCGCTGCCCGCCGGGGGCCCGCTCGCCGGCGGCAGCCGGATCAACGACCTCTGCCCGGCCGGCGACGGCCTCTTCGCCGCCGCGGTCGACAACCTCGGCATCGTCTTCTTCGACCGCCAGCTGCGCACCGTCCAGGTCCTCGACCGCACGCTCGACCACCGCTTGGCGCGCGTCAGCCGGCTCCTCGCCACCGGCACCGGAGTGGTGTGGGGCCTTCTCAACGACGGCATCGTCTGCGTCGAGTTCCCCGCCCGCCTCTCCCGCTACGAGCCGATGGTCTCCACCGGGCTCATCTTCGCCCAGCCCTACCGCTTCGCCGGCCGCCTGTGGCTCATCAGCGACGGCCAGGCCCAGCGCGGCATCTACGACGCCGACGGCCGCCTCCTGCGCTTCGAGATCGACACCCCGCCCGACGAGTTCCTCGGCCAGCTCGCCACCGAGACGGGGGCGCTGCTCGCCAGCGGCCGCCGCGGCCTGTACCGCCGCGACGAAGACACCTGGCGCCTCGTCGTGCCCGGCCTCGTCAACCCGCACGTGAGCACCGCCCCCGACGCACACGGCCGGTGGGCCTTCGTCGCGGAAGGGGCCGCCGGCTGGCTGCGCCCCCGGGGCACCGGCTACGAGGTCGCCGCCACCCCGGCCCCCGAGATCGGCAGCATCTACGGCGCGATCCGCGACGCCCACGGAGTCCTCTGGGCCGAGCTCGGCGTCGCCCGGGTGGCCCGGATCGAACTCACCGCCGGCACCCCGCGCATCGAGGTGTTCGGGCCGGCCGCCGGCCTGGAGGGGGGCTGGGCCCAGTTGACCGTGCTCGAGGGCGAGCTCCGCGCCAACGTCCGCGGCACCCTCCTGCGCTTCGATGCGCAGGGGCGGCGCTTCGCCCCCGACACCGCGTTTCATCGCGCCTTGCCCGACACCTTCGAGATCGTCGGCCGCCCCTGCCTCGACGCCCGCGGCATCCTCTGGGTCGGCACCGCCGCCACCCCCCGCCTGTTCGCGCGTCAGGGCGCCGACTACGACGAGCTCGACGTCCCGTTTCCCACCGGCCTGCACCCCGTCTCCCTCACCCCCGACGCCGGCGGCCCGGTCTGGCTCCACGAGCGGCGCCAGCTCCTGCGCTACGATCCGGACATCCCCGCCCCGTCGCGCAACGCCCCCCGCGCACTCATCACCCGGATACAGCTCACCAACCGCAACCGCACGCTCTTCGCGCCCCGGGCGGCGCTGCCGCGGCTGCCGTTCGCCGACAACTCCATCGCCGTGCACTTCCTGGCGGTCGGGGCCGCGCCGTCGCAGACCGTCACCTTCGAGATCCGCCTCGCCGGGGCCAGCGACAGCTGGGTTTCCACCGGGGTCGTCGGCACGATCGCCTTCAACCGGCTCAAGGAGGGCGCCTACACGCTCCAGGTGCGCCCCGTCGTCCAGGGCGTGCCCGGGCCCGTCACCGCGCTGGCCCTCGCGATCGCGCCCCCCTGGTTCCGCACGCCGGCCGCGTACGCCGCCTACGCCGTCGCCACCCTCGCGTTCCTCGCGCTGCTCGTCTGGTACGCCGGCTGGCACGAGCGCCGCGAGAAGGCCCTTCTCGAACGGCTCGTCGCCCGGCGCACCAAGGAGCTCAACGACGCCAACCGCCAACTCGCCGCCAACATGGACGCGACCCTCCGGCAGGCCGAGCGGCTCCGCACCAGCGAGGAAAGTTTCCGGCAGCTCAGCGCCGAGCTCGAGCGCCGGGTCGCCGAGCGCACCGAGGCGCTCGTGCGCGCCAACCAGCAGCTCGTCGCCAACAACCAGGAGCTCGAGTCCTTCTCGTACTCGATCTCCCACGACCTCCGCGCCCCGCTGCGCAACATCAACGGCTTCGTCGACCTCCTGCGCCGCCGCAACCGCGACACCCTCGACGCCGAGAGCCGACGCTTCTTCCAGATCATCGCCGCCGAGACCATCCGCCTCAGCCAGCTCATCGACAGTCTCCTGACCTTCGCCCGTCTCAGCCGCACCGATTTCCACAGCGAGCAGGTCTCCGTCGCCGCGCTCGTCACCCAAGTCATCGCCGAGCTGCGCCCCGAGTGCGAGGACCGGCTCATCGAGTGGCGGGTCGGCCCGCTGCCCAACGTCGTCGCCGATCCCGCGCTGCTGCGCCAGGTTCTGGCCAACCTCCTCAGCAACGCGGTGAAGTTCACCCGCCACCGCCAGCCGGCGATCATCGAGATCGGTACGCCGGCCGCCTCGCCCGAGCACCCCGGCGAACACGTCGTCTTCGTCCGCGACAACGGCGCCGGCTTCGACCCGAAGTACGCCGCCAAACTCTTCGGCGTCTTCCAGCGGCTGCACCACACCCGCGACTTCGAGGGCACCGGTATCGGTCTGGCCAACGCCAAGCGCATCATTCTGCGCCACGGCGGACGGATCTGGGCCGAAAGCGCCCCCGGCGCGGGTGCCACCTTCTACTTCGCCTTGCCCGCCCGGGCCGCCGAGCCACGGACCTGAGCCGCTTCACCCGGTCCGACGTGGGTGGCGACACGACACCCCGCCCCGGCTGGCTCCGACTCGCCGGCCAAGGCCCACTCCCGCCGCAACGTTTTCCCCGGTAAACCCCGGAACGAGCGGGCCGATAGGGAAACAGCGCACCGCGCCCCATCACCCACCCACTTCGCACCGTGCCGGCCACCGCCATCTTGTCCTCCGCGGATTACCTGCTCTTCGCCGCCGGCGCCGCCGCCCTGGGCCTCGGGCTGGCCATGCTCTGCCGCCCGCGCCAGTGGGTCCACGATCGCCGCCTCGGCGGCTTGATCGCCGCTTGCGCCGTGCCGGCCTGGGCCAAACTGCTGGGCCTGAGCTGGCCCGTCCCCCTCGCCGAGGTCCTGCCCTTCGCGGGCCCGTTCGCCCTCGCCGCCGCCGCGGCCAGCGGAGCCGCCCTCCTCCTGGTGCGCCGCCGCCACCTCTCGCGCCGCATGCTCGCCGAGGCCGCCACCGTCCTCGCGCTGCTCGGCGCCGGCTGGGCCGCGGCCGACTGGGCCGGCCGCGCCACCGATCGGGAACTGCGGCGCACCGTGGTCCGCCAAGCCACCGCCCTCGCCAACACCATCGACGCGGCCCAGATCGCCGCCCTCGACTTCGCCCCCTCCGACCACCAACGACCCGAGTTCCAGCGCCTCCGCGCCCAACTCACCGCCTACGGGCGCATCGTCGGGCAACGCAGCATCTACACCCTCGCGCTGCGCGAGGGCCAACTGTTCTTCGGGCCCGAAAACCTCCCCGCCGACGACCCCCAGGCCTCGCCCCCGGGCACCGTCTACCGGCAGCCCGAGGCGGAGCTCTTCGAGCTCTTCCACACCGGCCGCCCCATCGCCGACGGCCCCTACCCCGATGAATACGGCGTCTTCGTCTCCGGCCTCGCCCCGGTCCTCGACCCCGCCTCCGGGCAGGTCGTGCTCGTCGTCGGCATCGATCTGCCCGCCGCCGACTGGCAACGCCGCATCGCCCGGTCGCGCCTGGCGATGATCGGCTGGACGGCGCTGCTGCTGGTCCTCGCCCTGGCGGGACTGCGCCTCCTGCGCCGCCCCGCCTCCGCCGCGGCCACGCGCGCCAAGCCGTTCCTGGTCGCCGCCCTCGGCCTCGCCGTCACCCTCCCGACTGCGCTGGCGTTGGACCGGCAGGAGCGATGCACCCGCGAGGAGAACTTCGCGCGCCAGGCCGCCGCGCACATGGAGATCGTCGGCGCCACCCTCCAGTCCCTCGGCAACAATCTCGCCACGCTGGCCCGGTTCTGCGCGGGCGAGGCCGCGCCCGATCCGGCCCGCTTCGCCGCCTTCGCCGACCCGCTCACCCGCGATTCCCTCGTCCGCGCCTTCGAATGGGCCCCGGCCGTGCCCGCCGCCGCGCGCCTCCCCTTCGAGGCCGCGATGCAGGAACGCGGCGCCGCCGGCTTCACCATCCGCGTGCACCCCGACGCCGACTCCACAGCCCCATTACCCGACCGGCATTATCCCGTCGCCCTCGCGGTGCCCGCCGCCGCAAACGCCGCCGCCCTCGGGCTCGACCTCGGCAGCGAACCGGTGCGGCGCGCCACCCTCGCCCTCGCCGCCGCGACCCGCCTGCCGACCGCCTCCCCCGCGCTCCGGCTCATCCAGACCGATCGCTCCGTCCCCGGCCTGCTCGCGGTGCAACCCGTCTTCCCCCCCCGCGCCGGCGAACTCCGCGGCTTCGCGGTCGCCGTCCTGGAGCTGCCCTACCTCCTCGAACACTGCCTCGTCCTCGACCGCGGCGACGAGCATTTCGTGTCATTGCGGCTCTTCGACGCCTCCGCCGCCGCGCCGCAGCTGCTTGCCACGCACGAACACGACGCGGCGACCGCCGACACCGCCCTGCACCCCGGCGACACCCTCGCGCCCCTCTTTTTCCTCGGGCGCACCTGGGTGCTCGCCGCCCGCCCCGGCTCCGGCTTCGCCGCCGCCCATCCGCGTCGCGCGGCCGCGGGCAGCGCCGCCACCGGCCTGCTGGTCACCGCCGCCCTCGTCGGCCTCACCGCCAGCGTCGGCCGCCGGCGCGAACAGCTCGAGGCCGAGGTCCGGGCCCGCACCGCCGAGCTGCAGGACAGCGAGAACCGTTATCGCTCCCTCTTCGCCAACAACAGCGCGATGATGCTCGTCGTCGATCCGCGCGACGGCGCGATCGTCGAGGCCAACCCCGCCGCGGTCGCCTTCTACGGCTGGCCCCCGGGCGAGCTCGCCCGCAAGCGCATCTCGGACATCAACGTCCTCCCGTCCAACCATATCCGTGACAGCCTCACCTCCGTGCTCCGGCGCGAGCGGCAGCACTTCCGCTTCCAGCACCGGCGGGCCGACGGTTCCGTGCGCGACGTCGAGGTCTACAGCACCCCCATCTCGCTGCGCGGCCAGCCCCTGCTCTGCTCGATCGTCCACGACATCACCGACCGCATCGCCGCCGAGTTCGCCGTCGCGCGCAGCGAGGAGAACCTGCGCAGCTTCTTCGACAACTCGGGGGAGTTCCTCACGGTTCTGGATACCGAGGGGCGCATCCTCGCCGCCAACCGCACCGTGCTCGCCCGGCTCGGCTACTCCGCCGACTCGCTCCTGGGCCGCAGCCTGCTCGAACTCCACCCGGCCGATTGCCGGGCCGAGGCCGAATGGGTGCTGCGCCAGATCCTCGCCGGCCGCGCCGAGACCAGCCCCCTGCCCATCGTCGATGCCGCCGGCCACCGCATCGCCGTCGAGACCCGCATCGTCCGCGGGCACTGGAACGGCCGCGCCGCCCTCTTCGGCGTCACCCGCGATGTCTCCCTCACCAAGCTCTCCGAGGAGAAGTTCTCGAAGGCCTTCAATCTGAGCGAATCGCTCATGGCCATCGCCACCCTCGACGAGTGGCGTCTGGTCGAGGTCAACGCCGCCTTCCAGCGCGTTCTCGGCTATTCCGAGGCCGAGGCCATCGGCCGCACCGGCGCCGAACTCGGCATCACCCTCGACCCCGAGTTGCCCGCCAAACTCCGCACCGCCCGCGAGACCCACGGCTCCGCGGTCGACACCTCCCTGCGCACCAAGCTCGGCGAACTCCGCCACGGCCTCTTCTCCGCCCAGCGCCTCGAACTCCAGGACCAGACCTTCCTCATCCTCAACTTCGTCGACCTCACCGACCGCAAGCTCGCCGAGGACCGCCTCCGCCAGGCCCTCCTCCAGCTCGAGGATGCCAACCGCCACCTGCGCGAGATGACCGAGCGCGCCCAGGCCGCCAGCTCCGCCAAGAGCGCCTTCCTCGCCAACATGAGCCACGAGATCCGCACCCCCATGAACGGCGTGATCGGCATGGCCAACCTCCTCCTCGACACCCCGCTCGACGCCACCCAGCGCAGCTACGCCCAGACCGTCTGCGCCAGCGGCGAGGCCCTGCTCACCCTCGTCACCGACATCCTCGACTTCTCCAAGATCGAGGCCGGCAAGCTCGAGCTCGAGCAGCTCGACTTCGAACTCCAGCCGCTGCTCGACAGCTTCGCCGCAATGCTCGCCGTCCGTGCCCACGACAAGGGCCTCGAGCTGGTCTGCAGCGTCGACCCCGAGGTGCCGGCCCGCCTGCGCGGCGACCCCGGCCGCCTCCGCCAGGTCCTCCTCAACCTCACCGGCAACGCCATCAAGTTCACCGCCACCGGCGAGGTCGTTGTCCGCGTCTCCGCCGGCGCGACCGCGGACGGTTCCATCCTCCTGCGCTTCTCCGTGCGCGACACCGGCATCGGCATTCCGCCCGAAAAACAGGGGCTGCTCTTCCGCAGCTTCTCCCAGGTCGATGCGTCGACCACCCGCAAATACGGCGGCACCGGCCTCGGCCTAGCGATCAGCCGCCAGCTCGCCAGTCTCATGGGCGGCGAAATCGGCCTCGAGAGCGCCGCCGGCGCCGGCTCCGAGTTCTGGTTCACCGCCCGGCTCGGCGTCCCGGCCCAGCCGCCCCCGCCCGCGCCGCCCCTGCAAGGCGTGCCCCTGCTCATCGTCGACGACAACGCCTCGCACCGCGCCGCCCTCCGCCGCCGCCTCACGCTCTGGGGCGCCGCCGTCACCGAGGCCGCCGACACCGCCGCCGCCCTCGCCGCCTTCGCCGCCACCCACGCCGCCGGCTCCGCCTTCGCCGCCGCCCTCGTCGACCTCCAGATGCCCGCCCCCGACGGCCTCGCCCTCGCCGAGCGCCTCCACGAGCATCCCGAGTTTCGCTACACCCCGCTCGTCGGCCTCTTCGCCCCGTCCCGCCGCGGCAGCGTCCCCGAGGATCGCCGCCACCTCTTCGTCACCTGCCTCGCCAAGCCCCTGCGCCCCACCGAGCTGCTCGACAGCCTCGTCGCCGCCTTCGGCCATCTCGCCACCGCGCCCGCCCCGGCCGCCGCCGCCGCCTGCGCCCACCCCGATCGTATCCTTCTCGCCGAGGACAACCCCACCAACCAGCAGGTCGCCCTCGGCCTGCTCGGAAAACTCGGTTTCACCCGTGTCGACGTCGCCGGCGACGGCGCCGCCGCCGTGCGCGCCACCGCCGCGGAGGCCTACGATCTCGTCTTCATGGATGTGCAGATGCCCGAGCTCGACGGGCTCGCCGCCACCGGCCGCATCCGCGCCCACCCGGATGCCCGCACCAGCCCGCAGGTGCCCATCGTCGCGATGACGGCCCACGCCACCGCCGACGACCGCGACCGCTGCCTCGCCGCCGGGATGGACGACTACCTCAGCAAGCCGCTTCTGGCCGACGCCCTCCGCGCCGTGCTCGATCGATGGCTACACGTGGCCGGGGCCGCGGGGGCGGACCCCGGCCCGGCCTTGCCGTCCCGCGAGGAGCCCGTGGTCTTCGATCGCGCCGCGCTCACGGCCCGCCTCCTCGGCGACGAGGCGCTTGTCCGCACGGTTGTCGGGAAATTCCTCGAGGATCTGCCCGCCACCCTCGCGAAGTTGCGCGCCAGCCTCGAGTCGCACGACCCGGCCGGCGCCGCCCGCCACGCCCACGCGCTCAAGGGTGCCGCGGCCAACCTCGGCGGCGTGCTGCTTCGCGCTGTCGCCGCGGAGATGGAGGAGGCCGCCCGCGCCGGCCAGCTGGGGCAGTTGCAGGCGCTTCATCCGGTACTCGAAGCCCGCGCCGCCGAGCTCCGGCGCGCCCTCGCCGCCGAGCAGGCCACACCGTAGCCGAGGACCGGGGACCGTCTCCTGCCGCAGCCGGTCACTCCAGGCCCAGCACCTGCCGGCCCTCGGTCGACATCATCTCCGGCGACCACGCCGGATCCCACACGATGTGCACCACCGCTTCCGCCACGTCCGGCAAGGCCAGGATCTTCGCCCGGGCATCCGCGGCGATCACCGGCCCCATGCCGCAGCCCGGCGCGGTCAGCGTCATCTTGACCGCCACATTCCACCGTCCGCCCGCAGCGGGTTCGACCGCCAGGTCGTACACCAGCCCGAGATCCACGATGTTGAGCGGAATCTCCGGATCGAAACACGTCTTGAGCGCCGCCCACACCGCCCGCTCGTCGAAGGCGAGCGGCGCCACCGGCGCCGCCGCGGGCGGCGGCGGCGCGAAACCCTTGAGCGCACCGACCTGCTCGGGCGCGACCCGGTAGAGGGTGCCGAGGGCGCGCAAGGTCACGCTGCCGCCGAGCGTCTGGGTGATGATGCCCGCCGTCCCGGCCGGCAGCACCGCCGGGGTCCCGGCGGGGATCTCCGTCGCCGGGCAGTCGTGGAGCAGAACGGTGTCCTTGTGCATAGGTGACAGGGGGGACGGCTCAGTTGAGCTGCAGTTCGACCGGCAGCCGGAGGTAGACGTTGCGCGGATCGTTGTACTGCTCGAGCGCGCGCACCTCCCGGCGCACCCGCCCCAGGATCCGGCCCTCGATCCGGCCCCTGCTCAGGTAGTCGCTGGAGTCCTCGAAGAACTCCTGGAGGATCTCGCCCAGCTCCCGCTTCCGCGGATACTCCTGCAGCCGGTAGGTCCGGCCCAGTTGCGCCCGCTGCGCCGCATGCTCGATCGCCGCCTCCAGCCCGCCGAACTCGTCGATCAGGCCCAGCCGTTTGGCGTCGCTGCCCGACCACACGCGGCCCTCCGCAATCTCGCGCACCCTCGCTGTGTCCAGCTTCCGGCCCTGGGCCACGCGCTCGATGAACGACTCGTAGAGCCAGTCCACCACCGACTGGATCGCGCGCAGCTCCTCCTCGGTCTTCGGCCGCGAGAGCGTCTCGGTGTCGGCGAACTTGCCCGTCTTCACCACGTCGAACGACACGCCGACCTTCTGCGAAAGCTCCTTCACGTTGAACAGCATCCCGATCACCCCGATCGAGCCGGTGATCGTGCTCGGCTCGGCGAAGATGCGGTCGGCGTAGGCCGAGATCCAGTATCCACCGGATGCGGCCACGCTGCCCATCGACACCACCACCGGCTTCTGCGCCTGCAGCAGGCGCAGCTCGCGCTGGATCACCTCGCTGGCGTTGGCGCTGCCGCCGGGGCTGTTCACCCGCAGCACCACCGCCTTCACCTTCTCGTCCTGCCGCAGCTGGCGCAGTTCCCGGGCGAAACGGTCGCCGCCGACCTCGCCCTCCTCCTGGCCTTCGCCGTCGACGATCACCCCTTCGGCGTACACGACCGCGATCGTGCCGCCCGTGTGATGTCTCGGCGCGAGCGCCTTCACATAGGCGCGCAGGCCGACCTGCTTGAACGTGTGCTCGTCCTCGGCGTCGGTGCGGGCCTTGAGGTCCGCCAGCACCTCGTCCCAGTAGGCCGTGCGGTCGACCAGTCCGTTCTCCACCGCCACCGCGCCCACCTGGGCCTGCGGTTGCTCGACAAGGGCCTGCAACTGCTCCGGGGCGAGCTTGCGCGACTGCGCCACCTCCGCGCGCAGCTCGCTCCACACATCGTCGAGCAGCTTCTGCGTGGCCTCACGGGCCTCCGGGCTGAAATCGCGCCGCACATACGTCTCGGCATAGCTCTTGTAGCGCCCGGAGCGCGTCACCTGCACCCCCACGCCGAGCTTCTCGAGCGTGCCGGCCAGGAACACCGGCTCGGACGCCAGACCGGGCATCCACACCAGGCCGAACGGATGCAGCACCACCTCCGACGCCGCCGACATCAGGTAGTAGTTCCGGGTGTCCAGATTCTCCGCATAGGCGACCACCGGCTTGCCGGAGCTGCGGAACGCCTCCACCGCCCGCCGCACTTCGCGCAGCGCCGCATAGCCGCTGCCGTAGTCCTGCGGCTGCAGGTTGCCGGTGAGCAGCAGGCCGCGAATCCGCCCGTCCGCCTGCGCCCGCTGCAGGGCCTCGAGCACCAGCCGCAGCTGCAGCCGGTTGCCGTCCGCACCGAGCAACCCCGCCAGTTTGCCGCCACCCTCGAACGGCGAGGGCGCGTCGGTGAGGTTCGTGTTCAGGTCGAGCACGAGGAAGGAGCCTTTCTCGACGTGCTGCTGCGGCGGCGGCTGCTCGCCGAGCGCCGCCAGCATCACGATGCCGACGAACATCAGGAACATCCCGCCGAAGACGAACACGACCAGCGCCGTCAGTGCGCCGAAGAAACTCGCGAAAAACGACTTCATGTGGCGCGAACGTAGCTCCCGCCCCACGGGCGGCAATAGCCGAAAAGGACGCCCCCCGGGCGCCCGCCGCCGCGCCCAAGGTTCGTCCTTCATTTCCGCCCGAAACCGGGCCAGTCTGCTCCCGCGCCCGTCCCCGATGCCCGTCCGCTTCGAATACCGCACCTACCGCGCCGCCTTCCGCCAGCCGCTGGTCACCGCCCACGGCGTGTGGCCCGGGCGCGAGGGCGTGCTCGTGCGGCTCACCGCCGAGACCGGCCGCTCCGCCCTCGGCGAGATCGCCCCCCTGCCCGCCTGGGGCAGCGAGACGCTCGCGGCCGCGCTCGCCTTCTGCGCCCGCCTGCCGACCGCGCTCGACGAAGCCGTGGTCCACGAAGTCCCCGCCGCTCTGCCCTGTTGCCGCTTCGCGCTGGAGACCGCCTGGGACGCCCTCCAGCGCCCCGACGACCCCGTGCCCGTGCGCCAACTCCCGCTCGCCGCACTGCTCCCGGCCGGGCCGGCCGCCGTCGAGGCCGCCACCCACGCCGCCGCGCGCGGCTTCACCACCATGAAGTGGAAGGTCGGCGTCGGCGACGCGGCCGCCGAACGCGCCCTGCTTCCCCGCGTGCTCGCCGCACTCCCCGCCGGCGGGCGCCTCCGGCTCGACGCCAACGGCGCCTGGGATCTCGCCGAGTCACGCCTCTGGTTGCAGGCCTGCGAGGGCCGCCCGATCGAGTTCGTCGAGCAACCGCTCCCCGTCGGCCGCGAACAACCAGTGATCGAACTCGCGACCGCGTTCGCCACCCGCCTCGCCCTCGACGAGTCCGTCGCCCACGAGACCGACCTCCACCGCTGGCTCGATTTCGGCTGGCCGGGCATCTACGTCATCAAGCCCGCGCTCGCCGGCAGCCCGCGCCAAGTCCTGAAATTGCTCGCCGACTACGAGGCCGAGGCGGTGTTCTCCAGCGCCCTCGAGACCGCGGTCGGCGCCCGCGCCGCCCTCCAGGTCGCCGCCCGCGCCAACCTGGCCGGCCGCGCGCTCGGCTTCGGCACCATCGGCTGCTTCGCCGACGAGCGCCTGAACCTCCCCGCCCCCGGCCCCTCCCTCGCGACCAAGTGGCTCGCGCGCCTCGCCCCGCCCCCCCTATGGGAACTCTCCTCGCCTGTGCCGCCCGCCGCCTGACCACCCCCGCGGTCCGCTCCGCGGATACCGGGGCGGACTGGCGGGACCACGC
>JAEWNN010000164.1 GCA_023457035.1 Verrucomicrobiota bacterium | reverse complement strand
TCGGCTCCGAGGCCTTCGTGGCCACGCAACTGGCCGCCTTCCGCCGCCGCCACGGCACCCGCGCGCGCACCGCCCCGCGCCCGCTGCCGCCCCTCGCCGACTGGGGCGGCCTCACCGCCCTGCGCGGTCTGCGCCGCTCGCCCTTCGGCTAACGGTTTGATCCGGGATCGGGGGGCAGGTCGTGCCGTTTACCGTGCTGGCTGAAGATCGGGTGAACCGACACTCCGGACCGATCCCGAACCACGCCGTGGCTACCCGCGCCACGTGAACGCGTGGCAGAGCGCCACGCCGGTGGCGTCGGCCTCGTCGTAGGCCAGCGGGCCGGAGGACGATGTCGATGACGGTTAATTGCGATTGATTCCGGAGGAGGCCACAGCAGAGGTGCGCGCATGTCTCGACCGTGGCGTTTCGAAGGAGAAGGGGCGTTGATCATACCGGCTGGGTTAGCGGGTCGTATCCGGAGCTACTCGGCTCGGCGCCCTCGTTCCGGGGTGGCTTTGCGGTTTCGCGCGCACGTGACTGTCACGTGCCTTTTCCTCGGGGCGGGGACGGGAATCGAGGCTGGCGGCTTGCGGCGGGAAACCTTTTCGACTGCCGTGGCGCGGTTCCCCCTCAACGAAGACCTGTGCGCCCTGTCCCAACGATGAAACCTTCGCTTGCCGCCATGCTTCTCGCCGCCGCCACCACCACGGCCGCGTTCTCCGCCCCCGTCCGTTTCGACTGGTTCGAATACACGGGGCGCGACGACCTCTTCGCCGCGCCGCTGCCGGCCGGGCACTACCGCAACCCGATCCTCACCGGCTTCTATCCCGATCCGGCGATCTGCCGGGTGGGGGAGGACTACTACCTCATCAACTCCACGTTCTCGTACTTCCCCGGCATCCCCGTCTTCCACAGTCGCGACCTCGTGAACTGGACACAGATCGGCAACGTGATCGACCGGCCGTCGCAGATGGATTTCAACGGGAAGCGCATCACCCGCAGCCTTTTTGCGCCCACGATCAAGTACCACAACGGGGTCTTCTACGTCGTCTGCACCCATGTGGACGGCGGCGGCAACTTCCTCGTGACCGCCACCGACCCCGCCGGTCCGTGGTCCGATCCGCAGTGGCTCGATTTCGACGGCATCGATCCGTCGCTGTTCTTCGACGACGACGGTCGCGCCTGGATGCTCAACAACGGCAATCCGCCCGACAACAAACCGCTCTATGAGGGCCATCGCGCGATCTGGATCCAGGAGTTCGACGTCGCGAAGCGGCAGCTCGTCGGCCCGCGCTCGATCGTCGTCAACGGCGGCGTCGACCTGAGCAAGCAGCCGGTGTGGATCGAGGGCCCGCACCTCTTCAAGAAGGACGGCTGGTACTACATTTGTTGCGCCGAGGGTGGCACGAGCATCAACCACTCGCAGGTCATCCTGCGCAGCAAGTCGCCCACCGGGCCGTTCGTGCCGTGGGAGAAGAACCCGATCCTCACCCAGCGCGATCTCGACGGCACGGTGCCCCAGGCCGTGACCGCCACCGGCCACGCCAACCTGGTCGAGGGACCGGACGGCCAGTGGTGGGCGGTGTTCCTCGCGTGCCGGCCGATCAAGGACGGTTACCAGACCACCGGCCGCGAGACGTTCCTGCTGCCCATGAAGTGGACCGACGACGGCTGGCCGCTCATCCTGCCCCCGGGCGAACGCGTGCCGTACACGCTGCCCGCGCCGAAGGTCGCCGCGGCCAGCCCGGCGCCGGTGCCGCTCAGCGGCAACTTCACGTGGCGCGACGAATTCGACTCCGGCGCCGCGCAGCTCGCCCCGCTCTGGCTGATGTTGCGCACCCCGAAGGAAACCTGGTGGAGCCTCACCGACCCGCAGGGCTCGCTCAGCCTCACGCCGCGCGGCGAGACGCTCGACGGCCTCGGCAATCCCTCCTTCTTCGGGCGGCGCGTGCAGCATGCGAAGTTCGAGACATCGCTCTCGCTCGTGCCGGCGCAGGCGGGCGACGTGTCCGCCGGTCTCGCCCTCGTGCAGAGCGAGCAGCACTTCTACTATTTCGCGGTGCGCCGCGCGGCCGAGGGCCTCGTGCTCTTCCTCGAGCTCGCCGACGGCGGAAAGCCGGCGGTGGTCGTCAGCAAGTCGGTTCCGGCCGCGGAGTCGCTCGAGCTGCGGCTCGTGGCCGACGACCTCTGCGGCACTTTCGCCTATCGTACGGGCGACGGCGAATGGCAGCCGCTCGTCGCGGGTGCCGATCTGAAACCGATCACGGCGAAGGCCGCCGGCGACGGCATGCACTTCACCGGGGCGGTCGTCGGTCCGCACGCGCGGATCGAGCCGTAGGCGGAGCCGGCCCCACGGGGGCGGGCGGCGGCGGGGCCTCTTCGCGGAGGCCCGCCACTCGCGCGCTCACGCCTTCGCGCCGGGCGCGGGCCGCAGGGTGCGGCCCTCGATCCAGCGGCTCTCGACCATCTCGATACGTGGATAGACCGGGAGGCCGAAGTCCTGGTTGTGGAGACGGGAGACCAGCAGCTCGACCGCCCAGGTGCCCATCACCTGCTGGTTCTGCTGCATGCCGGTGAACGGCGTGCCCTCAAGAATCTGGCTGACGGCGACCACGCCGAGATCCTCCGGCGCGCGGATGCCGTTGCGTTCGAGGACCTGCTGCAGCTCGCCCAGCACGTTGTAGAGATGGACGAAGATGACGACGTCGGGCTTGTGCTTGCGGAGCCAGTCCATGAGCGGCTTCTCCTCGACCCGGTTGGTCCGGAGCACGGGGACCGGGGCCGGGTTGCCGTAGGTGTGTTCGCACCAGCCCAGGTAGGCGCTGGTGTAGGCGTGGGCGCTGCGTTGCTCCTCGTAGTAGCCGAGCACGATTCCCGGCCGCCGGTAGCCGCGGGTGTGCGTGGCGGTGAGCGCGTGGGCGAGATCGTTGTAGAAGTGGCTGGTCACGCGGTGCAGCGGCGTGGAGATGCTCAGTCCCTGGGTGACGATGGCGAAATGGTCGAGTTCGGGCGGGAAGATCTCGTCCAGGACCGGGCTGCCGAAGCAGAGCATCCCTTGGATGCCCCGCGTATCCAGGATCTTCAGAAAGCGGGGCAGGGTCATCCCGGGGGCCTTCAGCCACAGCGGCTCGAGCCGGTAGCCGAGCTGGTTGGCCCGCCGCTGCATGCTCTCGAAGACGCGGGTGAGGTGGAGGGACTGCTCCCACGGCCGGGGGGAGTCGTAGAACGAGATGACCCCCAGGCAGGCCTCCTGGGTGCGGTCGCCGCTGTGGCGCAGGTGGCTCATCAGTTCCTTGAGCTTGGCGTTGGGCCGGTAGCCGATGCGCTCGGCTTCGCGGGCGACCCGTTCGCGGGTTGTGGCAGGAATCTTGGGACTGTTGCGGAGGGCCAGCGAGACGGCGGAGGGCGAGAGGCCCAGGGTGGCGGCGATGCGGCGCAAACTCATGGGTCAACGTTTACCGGCGGGGCAAGGTTGGGCAAGCAGCGGAAAGGGCGGAACGGAAGATTTCGGGCCCGCTGCTGCCGGGCCCCGCGCCGGCAAGGAGCGCGGCGCCGTGCGGGCGGTCTCGCCGCGCGGTCGCGGCGCTGTGCGGCGAGGGCGGGTGCGCCCATTGAACGATGACCGAACTCTTTGCGCTCGGCCTTGCCTCCCGGGGGTGGCGCGATTGCTTGGCACGATCCACCGTGCCCGGCTCCGGGCGCGGTGGGTTTCCGCCCGGGCCCCACCCCGACTCCGACACTATCCCCAGCGTCTTCCCGAGATGAACAATCCCCCCGTTTCGCTCCGCCGAACCTCGTTCCGAGCGTTCTGCGCCCTGGTGTTCGCCGCCCTCCCGTTGCTTGGCTTCGCGCTCGGGCAGGAGCGCTTCGTCACTTTTGCCCCGGACGCGCAATCCGCTGCGCTCGTGGCCGGTGGCGCGGCTGCGCCGCTGCTCGTCGACCCGGCCGATTGGCCGGGGGTGCGGCGGGCGGTGGGCGATCTGCAGGCCGATGTCGAGCGGGTCTCCGGCCTGAAGCCGGTGGTGCGATCGGCCGACGGCACGACGGCCCAGTTTGTCGTGATCGTGGGCACGGTCGGGCGCAGTCCGCTCATCGACGGGCTGGCCAAGGCCGGCAAGATCGACGTCTCCGGGATCGCGGGACGCTGGGAGGCGTTCCTGCTCCAGACGGTCGAGCGGCCGCTGCCGGGCGTCGAGCGCGCGTTGGTCATCGCCGGCAGCGACAAGCGCGGCACGATCTACGGCGTCTACGAGTTGTCGGAGCAGATCGGCGTGTCGCCCTGGTACTGGTGGGCCGACGTGCCGACTGTGCATCGCGACACCGTCCACGTGCGTCCGGTGCGACTGGTCGACGATGGCCCGACGGTGAAATACCGCGGCATCTTCCTCAACGACGAGGCGCCGGCGCTCTCCGGTTGGGCGCAGGAGAAGTTTGGCGGCATCAACAGCAAGATGTACGTGCACGTCTTCGAGCTGATCCTGCGACTGCGCGGCAACTTCCTCTGGCCGGCGATGTGGAACAACGCCTTCAACGACGACGATCCCGAGAGCCCGCGGCTGGCCGATGAATACGGCATCGTCATGAGCACCTCCCACCACGAGCCCATGAACCGCGCGCAACAGGAATGGGCGCGCTACGGCTCGGGCCACTGGGATTACGCGAAGAACGCCGAGGCCCTCCGGGAGTTCTGGCGGGTCGGGGCCCGCCGCGCCAAGCAGTACGAGCTGATCAC
>JAEWNN010000163.1 GCA_023457035.1 Verrucomicrobiota bacterium | reverse complement strand
CCGGGGAGGCGTGGGCCTCGCAGGTCGTGGAGAAGAACGGGAAGTTCTACTACTACACCACGGTGCAGCACGGCGAACCGTACGTCGGCAAGTCCATCGGCGTCGCCGTGGGCGACAGCCCGCTCGGGCCGTTCACGGACGCGCGCGGCACCGCGCTCGTCCGCGACGACACCACGCCCAGCGACAAGCCGTGGAACGACATCGATCCCACCGTCTTCATCGACGACGACGGCTCCGCCTATCTCGCCTGGGGCAACCCCTACCTCTACTTTGCCAAGCTCAAGCCGAACATGACCGAGATCGACGGCGAGATCCGCCGCATCGACCTGCCGTACTACACCGAAGGCCCGTGGCTGCACAAACGTGGCGACCTCTACTACCTCACCTACGCCGCCTTCGCGCACCAGGGACAGTGGGAGAAGATCTGCTACGCGACCGCGCCGAAGATCACCGGCCCGTGGACCTACCGCGGCATCCTCACCGACCAGACGAAGAACAGCTACACGATCCACCCCGGGATCGTGGAGTTCAAGGGCCGCTGGTACCTCTTCTACCACACTGCCGACCTCGAGCTGAACGGCGAGAAGGGCGGGCTCGGCCGCCGCAGCGTCGCGGTCGAGTATCTCGAATACAACCCCGATGGCACCATGAAGCCCGTCGAGCAGACCGCCGCCGGCGTGAGCCTGCCGCCGCAGCCGTAGTCCGCCCTCGCGTCCCGCGCCTCTCGGTTGCGCCCACTTCGGCTCCTTCGCCCCTGCTCACTTATGAAACACTCGCTCACACCGCTCCTCGCGGCCGGTCTCCTTTCGGTGGCGACTGCCGCCGGTGGCCAAGATCCCGATTTCCACATCTACCTCTGCTTCGGGCAGTCGAACATGGAGGGATACCCGGGGATTCCCGAGGAGGAGAAGGGCCCGGTCGATCCGCGTTTCCAGGTGTTGGCATCGACGGATTTCCCGGAACTGGGTCGGCAGAAGGGCAGTTGGTATCCGGCGACACCGCCGTTGAGCCGGCCGAGCGCGGGACTCAGCCCAGCCGATTACTTCGGGCGCACGCTGGTGGCTGCGCTTCCGGCCGGGATCCGGGTGGGGGTCGTCAATGTCGCCGTTGGGGGCTGCAAGATCGAGTTGTTCGACTCCGCGACCGAAGCCGCCTACGTCGCGACCGCGCCCGAGTGGATGAAGCCGGCGCTCGCCGCGTATGGTGGGAGCCCGTACCAGCGCCTGGTGGAGATGGGGCGACTGGCCCAGCGATCCGGTGTCATCAAGGGCATCCTCCTGCATCAGGGGGAATCGAACACCGACGAGGCCGACTGGCCGGCGAAGGTGAAGGTCGTCTATGAGAACCTGCTTCGCGATCTAGGGCTCGATGCTGCCGATGTCCCGCTGCTGGCCGGCGAAGTGGTGTCGGCCGATCAGGAGGGGAAATGCGCCAGCATGAATGCGATCATCGCGACGCTGCCTGCGACCATCCCGACCGCCCATGTCGTTTCCGCCGCTGGTTGCCCGTGCCATCCCGACTTCGTGCATTTCACCCCGGCCGGCTACCGGATCCTGGGCGCGCGATACGCCGCCACGATGCTGCCGCTGCTCGCGCAGCGGACCTCATCGGCCACGAGTCATTCCTCAGCGCGACCGAACGCACTGCAAAAATGAAACTACCTCTCTCGCTCCTGCCCACCGCCCTGATTGCGGCCGTCGTCACGTTGCCCTCGGCCGTCGCCGCCACCACCGCCGCGTCCGCGCTCTGGTACGATCGTCCCGCCCGCGAGACGATCACCGAGGCGCTGCCCGTCGGCAACGGCCGGCTCGGCGCGCTTGTCCACGGCGGCACCGCGCGCGAGCGCCTCGCGCTCAACGAGGCCACGCTGTGGACCGGAGGCCCCTACAACGCCGACAGCCCCGAGGCCCGCTCCGCTTTGCCCGAGATCCGCCGCCTGATCTTCGCCGGCCGGTTCGACGAGGCCGACGAGCTCGCCTCCGCGAAGTTCATGGGCCGTCCGCTCTCGCAGTCCGCGTACCAGCCTCTTGGCGACCTCTTACTCGACTTCCCCGGCCACGAGCGTGCCATCGACTACCGCCGCGAGCTCGACCTCGACACCGCGACGGCGCGGGTGACCTACATGGTCGACGGCGTGCGCTTCACGCGCGAGACCTTCGCCAGCGCGGTGGACCAAGTGATCGTCGTCCGCCTCACCGCCGACAAACCGGGCGCCATCGACACCATCCTTTCTCTCGCCTCGCAACAACCCGGCATCGAGTCGTGGCGGCAGGGCGTCGAGAAATGGTGCCAGACCGACGAACTCGGCATGCGCGGACGCAACCGCGATTTCGGCGACATCAAGGGTGCGCTCCAGTTCGAGGCCGCCGCACGCCTCCTCCCCGAGGGGGGGCGCGTGTTGCCCGGCGAGGAATGCGTCAACGTGCGCGCCGCCAACGCGCTCACCCTGGTCTTCTCCGCCGCGACGAACTACCGCAACTGGCAGGACCTCACCGGCGAGCCGAAGAAGCTCGTCGCCGCCGCGCTCGACCGCGCCGTCGCCAAGGGCTACGCCACCCTGCGCCGCGACCATCTCGCCGACTACCAGCCGAAGTTCCGCCGGCTCGCCATCGCGCTCGGACCGCAGGCCGACGCGCAGGCCGGGCAGCGGCCGACCGACGAGCGCATCGCACGGTTCGCCCGCGGCGAGGATCCCGCGTTTGCCGCGCTCTACGTGCAGTACGGCCGCTACCTGCTGCTCGCCGCGTCGCGTCCGGGCGGTCAGCCCGCGAACCTTCAGGGCCTCTGGAACGACAAGCTCAACCCGCCCTGGGGCAGCAAATACACGATCAACATCAACACCGAGATGAACTACTGGCCCGCCGAGCCGGCCAACCTCGGCGAATGCGCCGAGCCGCTCGTGCGTCTGGTCGAGGATCTCGCCGTCAGCGGCGCGCGCACCGCGCAGGACACCTACGGCGCCCGGGGCTGGGTTGCCCACCACAACACCGATCTGTGGCGCGCCACCGCGCCGATCGACGGCCCGCTCTGGGGGCTGTGGCCGACGGGCGGGGCCTGGCTCTGTCTCCATCTCTGGGATCGCTACGAGTTCTCCGGCGACCGTGCCACCCTCGAGCGGATCTACCCGACGTTGAAGGGCGCCGCGCAGTTCTTCCTCGATAGCCTCGTCGAGGAGCCGAAGCACCGCTGGCTCGTCACGAGCCCCTCGCTCTCGCCGGAGAACGCGCACCCGGCCGGCGTCGCCCTCTGCGCCGGGCCGACGATGGACAACTCCATCCTTCGCGCACTCTTCGATCGCTGCATCCGAGCTGCGGAGGCGCTCGGGGTCGATGCCGAGTGGCGTGCCCAGGTCGCGCAGACTCGCGACCGCCTCCCGCCGCTCCAGATCGGCAAGGCCGGCCAGTTGCAGGAGTGGATGGAGGATTGGGATCTCGACGCGCCCGAGCTTCACCACCGCCACATCTCGCACCTCTTTGCGCTCCACCCGAGCGACGAGATCTCGCCGCTCGCCACGCCCGAGCTCGCCGCCGCCGCGCGCAAGACGCTCGCGCTGCGCGGCGATATCGCCACCGGCTGGAGCCTTGGCTGGAAGATCAACTTCTGGGCCCGCCTCCACGATGGCGCTCGCGCCTACGACCTGCTCACACTCCTCCTGAGCCCGGCTCGCACCTACACGAATCTCTTCGACGCCCACCCGCCGTTCCAGATCGACGGCAACTTTGGCGCCACTGCCGGCATCCTCGAGATGCTCGTCCAGAGCCACCGCGGCGAGAGCCACCTCCTGCCCGCGCTCCCGCCCGCCTGGCCCGAAGGTCGCGTGACCGGCATTCGCGCCCGTGGAGGCTTCGAAGTCGATGTCGCGTGGCGCGACGGAAAGCTCGTCGAGGCCACGGTTCGCGCGCTCAAGCCCGGCACCGTCCGGCTGCGCTGGGGCGAGTCCGTGCACTCCGTCACGCTCGCCGCTGGCGATACGTATCGCTGGGATGGTCGCTGACTCTGCTCAGCCACACTGCGGCGCTCGCCGGGGTATGGCTGATGGTCGGCAGTTGTGCGTTCAGTCGGCGCCGGCGGAGTCCAGTGCTTGGCGCTCGTGCAGGGCGGCCTGATACTCGGCGTCGTCGAGGCAGTACTTCAGGAAGGTGTCGTAGCCGGCTCGCACGGTTTCGGCTTGGCCGAGATGCTGTGCGGCGCGGGCGCGGACTGGTCTGTGGGGGGGGGACGGAGCCGAGGGGCGCCGGGGAGACGGAAAGACTCGGCTAGCCGCACGATGCCACCAGTGGTGGCGATCGGGCCATCAGACTCGGCGTGGCCACACTGCTTCCCGTGGCCCCAATTGGGTCAGGATCGGTGCGCCATATCGGACAGCGACCGGCAGACCTTCGGCAGCGCGGCGAGCAGTGCCTTGTCCTCGGTGACGAGGATGGTGCCGAGGGAGATCGCGAGGGCGGCGTACTCGCAGTTGTAAGCGGTGCAGCGGGTGCGGGCCACGAGGTCGAGCACGGCGTGGTCGGCGAGGGCGTGTTCGCCCCCGAGGAGGCAGCCGGCGGCGTGGCGGGTGGCGCGCTCGGCGTCGGCAGGGGATAGATGTCCGGCGCGGATGTAGCCGGCGAGCACGTTGCGGAACTCCGAGCGCCAGAGCAGCGGCGCGGCCCACTCCGGATCGCGCCGGATGAGCGCCTCGACATTCGCGGTGCGGGAACTCGGCAGCCAGCGGTAGACGAGAATGTTGGTGTCGACGACGATCATCGCCGGGAGACTTCAGATGGCGGGCGGAGCCGTAACCGATCCTTGGTGTTTACGCCCGGCCTTCGGCTTTGTACGCGGTGATCTCCTCGGCTGTGGTGGTCAATTTCAGGGACTCGCGGAAACGACGCGCTTCCTCGATGAGCGCGGCGGAGTCGACCATACGGCTATCGGCCACGGCTTCCTCCAGCACGGCGATGACTTCCTGGTTCAGGCTGCGCTTGTGGCGTGCCGCACGGGCTTTGAGCTGGCGGTGGAGCGGCTTCGGCAGGGACTTCAGAGTGATGGCAGCCATGGCGCCACCAAAATGGTTGCCCATCGAGCACCGTCAAGGGATGGCCTGGCGTGCGTCGCGCAGGCTACGGTGCTGGCGCCACAGGTTCGCTGTTGAGGGTGTTGCCGGAGAGAGCGGCGGGGCGGTCCGAGCGGAGCAGGAAGATACGGGGACGCGGGTGGGGCGGCGCGGTGATGCGGTTGTCGCGGATGGTGAGCGGGCCGACGGCGTCGAGCTTCTGCGAGGCGATGTCGGTGACGGCATCGAAGATCCTGAGCGCACCGCCGGTGACGACGATGCGGTTGCCCTCGATTCGATAGTCGCCGCCGGAACGGCCGACGATGACGGCGCTGCCGAGCGTAGCGGGGACCTGGAGGTCGCTGTCGCGCAGCGTGGCCTCGAAGCAGAACTCCGAGAAGACGACGTTGGTCGCGACGAAGGTGCAGTGCTCGAAAGTGACGTTGCCGAAGGAGCGGGCGAACTGCATGGGCGCGGGCTCGGTGCCGCGAATGGAGCAGCGCATGAAGGTGGCGAAGCGGCCGCCGTCGCCATCGATGGTGAGGCCGCCGGGTGGGGTGGTGGCGTCGGGACGGCGCACGAAATCGCAGTCCAGGAACGTGGACTCGTAGCTGTTGGAGAGGTTGAGCGCCTTGCGCCGGCCGAAGACGCGCAGCCCCTGCGCGGAGAAGTCGCGCGTGGTGCGGGTGACGCGGATCACGGCCCGGGACTTCGCGATCTTTGTCCCGGCGGGGAGGATGGTGCCCGGGGGCGGGTTGGCGCGGTCGGGGTTGCGGAGTGTGACGGAGTCGTCGGAGCGGCCGACGATCTCGAGCAGGGCCTCGCCGACGGTGATGGCGCCGTTGGGGGGCAGTGCAAAGAAACCCTCGCCGGTGCGCACGCGGACGGTGACCGTCTTCCCGGGCTGGGGGAGCGTGAGCGGCTCGGCGGTCTCGTTGGCCCAGTTCAGCGCGGCGAGCGTGTAGTCGCGGGCGAGCGGATGCTTGAGGATGAGATCGCCCTCGGGCGTGGTGCTCGCGACCTCGTTGAACTCGCCATAGTCCTGGTCGAAGCGGCAGGCGCCGTTGCGGATGAAGACGAGGTCGCCGGCTTTAAAGTCGGCGGCAAGGGCGGGCTCGCGGAGGCGGAGACGGTCGGCGGACCTGGTGCCGCTGTCGGGTGCGAACGGGTACGCATGGGCGGGGTCGGTCACCCAGCCGACATGGCGGTAGGGCGCAAGAACGAGCCCTTCGACAAGGTTCGGACCGGTGGAGAGCATTGTGTCGCGAGCGCCGGCACCGACGAGGCGAACGTGGTCGCGGTCGATGCGCCAGCCGTGAGCGGTGGCCACGTAGCGGCCAGCCGGGATGCGGATCGTGCCGCCCGCGGGCGGAAGGTCGCGGAGCGCGCGCTGGAAGACGGTCTCGTCGATGCTCCACTCGAGCGAGCTGACGAACGGGTAGTCGCGCTGGAGGTCGCGGAGGTTCTTGTACTTTTTCGCCGCGATCCACTCGCTCACCGGGTGCGGTTGCCCGTCGCCGATGGCGCCAAGGGGGCGGAGGTTGAGCTCGGTGGACGGTGGTCGGTCGACGGTGGGCAGTGGACCGTGGCCAGTGGACGGTGCGGATCCGGCGGCTCTGGCGACCGGCGGCGGTTGGGGTGCGGGCTCAGGGGGCGGAGCGGCGCGGAGGGCGGCGACGGCGAGAGCGAGCGGGAGGATACTCAAGTGGACGCGCATACTTCGTGTTCTACTCCGACTCTGCTGATTGATACTTCTCCACGAAGGACTGGATCACTTGGAGTTGGGCAGGTTCGAGGGGGATGCGATGTCGCCGAGGATGGTCTCTGCGGAACTGAGCGATCTGACGATACGCGGCTCTCATTTTCTGGACCGAATCCTCGTTGAGACTGACATCACCCCAGTTGTGTTTGGGAAAATGCTCCTCAATCGACGCTAGCTCCATGATCGAAAGGTCGATCCACCAATCGATACTGTCTTTGGTCTCTTCCGTGCTTCCGGCTTCCAGGCCTTCGAGGATTTTTACGTAACGGCCAGCAGAGAGCATCACTGACCGTTGGAGTTGGAATGTCGTCGCAGGTGGCGGGGTTGGCTCCGCTTCGGTGGTTGCACGGACTGCGATGACCTCAATCGCGCACAGCACGACCGCGAGAAGAACGATTGGGAGCGCTTTCATTTTGGGGCAAGCGTGAGCTTGGCATCTTCATGACGCAACACCGTGTAGTTAACCGTCAAAGGCAGGGGGCGGAATCTCCAAGGCATGCATGCCGTATTGCGGAGGTTGCAGAGAAACGTCCCTACCTCGGGCATCACGCGGGTCTTGGGGGTAGGGCGGTTCCTCCAAAACGGCCGTGGGGCGCGGACTGCGGCTGGTGTGAGATCGGGGGACGGTCGGAGCGCAGGGGCGGACGTTTCGGAGAAACGTCCCTACCGTCCGAGCTTCGCGAGGTACGGGCCGGTGGGGCTGCGCTTGAGCTTGGCGAGGCCGGCGACGGGGCCCTGGTAGAGAAGCTCGCCGCCGGCGGGGCCGCCATCGGGGCCGAGTTCGACGATCCAGTCGGCCTCGGCGAGGAGGTCGAGGTGGTGTTCGATCACGACCACGGTGTGGCCCTGGTCGACGAGACGATGGAGGAGCTGGATCAGCTTTTCGCAGTCGCTGAGGTGGAGGCCGATCGTCGGTTCCTCGAGGATGTAGAGGTTGCGCGGCGACTCGCCGCGCTGTCGTTCCTTGTAGGATTGAAGGCCGCGGGAGAGTTCGGTGACGAGCTTCAGGCGTTGCGCCTCGCCGCCGCTGAGCGTGGGGCTGCTCTGGCCGAGCGTGAGGTAGCCGAGACCGGTCTCGCACATGAGCGCGCAGACGTCGCGGAGCTGGTTGTGGAAATCGAAGAAGTCGCGCGCCTCCTCGAAGGTCATCGCGAGGATGCCGGCGACGTTCTTGCCCTTCCACTCGATCTCGAGCGTCTCCGGGTTGTAGCGGTGTCCGTCGCAGGCCTCGCAGGTGACGAAGGTGTCGGGCATGAAGTTCATCTCGATCTTCACGCGGCCGGCGCCGGAGCAGGTCTCGCAGCGTCCGCCGGAGGTGTTGAAGGAGAAACGGCCGGCGGTGTAGCCGCGGATCTTTGACTCGGGGACGGTGGCGAGGAACTGGCGGATTAGGTCGAAGACACCGAGGTAGGTGGCCGGCGTGGAACGCGGGGTGTGGCCGATGGGCGACTGGTCGACCTCGATGACGGACTTGAAGACGGCGGCGCCCGTCAGGAGGTCGAAGGGCGCAGTGGCGATATGGTCACGCGTGCCGCCACGGGTAGCGGCGGGCCGGGCGGAGGCGACGCGCTCACGCGCGTCGCTACGGGAAGCATACTCGGCGGCGGGGGAGAGGGAGACCTCGTGCGTGCACTGTGGCGCGAGCTTGCGGAAGTCGCGGCCGGTGAGCTTCGCCTTCTTCTGCTGGATCGCGCAGGCGACGGCGGGATGGAGCAGGTCGCGGAAGAGCGTGGATTTGCCCGCGCCGGAGGGGCCGGCGACCATGATCAGGCGGCCGAGCGGGAGGCGGAGATCGAGGTTCTGAAGGTTGCGGAGGCGGGCGCCGGTGAGCGCCAACCAGGAGGTTGGCTCGATTTTCGATTTTGGATTTTGGTTTCTCGATTGGGCGGAAGAGAGGGATTTCGCGGGAGATTGGGCGGCGGTGGGCGGCGGGCCCAGCGGTCCCGCCCTACCTGCGGATACATCGCGGTAGGCGCCGCGGATGGGGTGCGGGATGCCTTGGTCGAGGTAGAGGCCGGTGAGGGAGTTCTTGTTCTTGCGGAGGTTGGCGGGGGTGTCGTCGGCGAGGAGCTGGCCGCCGTGGCGTCCGGCGCCGGGGCCGAGATCGATGATGCGGTCGGCGTGGTCCATCACGACGTCGTCGTGCTCGACGACGAGGAGGGTGTTCCCCTTGGCGCGGAGACGCTCCATGGTGGCGATGAGCCGGTCGTTGTCGCGCGGATGCAGACCGATCGAGGGCTCGTCGAGCACGTAGAGCACGCCGGAGAGGTTGGAGCCGAGCTGGGAGGCGAGGCGGATGCGCTGGGCCTCGCCGCCGGAGAGGGTGTCGGCGGAGCGTTCGAGCTCCAGGTAGGCGAGGCCGACCTCGTCCATGAACTTCAGGCGTTCCTCGATCTGGGGGACGAGGTCGCGGACGATGAGCTTGCCGCGGGCGTCGAGGTCGAGGTCGCGCAAGGCGGCGAGGAGCTGCGAGGGCGTGCGGTGGAGGAGCTCGGGCAGCGAGAGGGCGGGGCCGTGCTTGAAATACAGTTTCACCGCACGCGCGATGCGGTTGAGCCTCGCGCCGCCGCATTCGGGGCAGGTGCGGAACTGGGCGCCGGAGTCGTCGTCGAAGAGGTGGGCGAGTTCGGCGATCTCGGGCGGCGTCTCCTCGTCGTCCTTGTCGGCCTTGATCATCCAAGGGGCGAGGCGGCCGTGGCCGCGGCAGACCGGGCACCAGCCCTTGGGCGAGTTGAAGGAGAAGTCCTTCGGGTCGAGCTCGGGGAAGGTCTCGCCGGTGGCGGAGTCGGTGCGCGTAGTGGAGAACCAGGACACGATCTCGCCCGCGGGCAGGAGGAGGAAGCAGGTGCCCTTACCGAGGCGGAGAGCTTCGGTGAGGAGAGCGGAAACCGGAGAGCGGAGAGCGGAAATGGCGGAGACCGGAGAGGGGCGACCTGAGACCGGAGATCCGGAGGAAGCAGACGAGATCTGGACTGTCGCTGATTTGCTCGCGGAACGTTTCGCGTTTTGGGGCTTTGCGGTTCGGCTTTCCGGTTTCCGGTCTCCGGTTTCCGGTTTCTTCAGGTCGGCGACGACGACCTCGACGTTGTGCTCCTTGAAGCGATCGAGCTTGGAGAAATTCTCCACGAGGAGCAGGCGACCGTCGGTGCGCATCAGGGGGTAGCCGTGGTCGCGGATCCAGTCGGCGATGGGCTGGTGGTGGCCCTTGCGGCCGCGCACGAGCGGGGCGCAGAGGTAGAGGTGCTTCGCCTTTTTCGCCGCGGGGGTGGCGAGGGCGGCGAGGAAGTGCTTCTCCAGCTCGGCAGCGGTGAGGGAGCGCACCGGATTTCCCGTGACGGGGTGGTGCTGGATGCCGAGCTTGGCGTAGAGGAGGCGGAGGTATTGCGCCACCTCGGTGATGGTGGCGACGGTGCTCTTGCGGCCACCGCGGGTGAGGCGCTGTTCGATGGCGACGGTGGGCGGGATGCCGGTGACGCGGTCGACGGCGGGGCGCGGCAGTTGTTCGACGAACTGGCGCGCGTAGGGGGACATCGACTCCATGAACCGGCGTTGGCCCTCCGCGAAGACGATGTCGAAGGCGAGGGTGGATTTGCCCGAGCCGGAGACGCCGGTGACGACGGTGAGCGAGCGCAGCGCGATGGAGAGCGAGAGGTTGCGGAGGTTGTTCTCCCTCGCCCCCAGAATCTGGAGCGAATGCGAAGCGAGAGGCTCGGCTCGGGGCGATTTTCGATTGCCGATTGCCGAGTTGCGATCGGCGGAGGCGGGCGGGGCGTAAGGCGACTGCTCGGGTTCGGCGGCGAGGGCGAGCGGCTCTGATCCGGCGAGCGCGGCGCGCAGGTAGGGGGCGGTGGCGGTGCGGGTGAGTGCGACCTGTTCGGGCGTGCCTTCGGCGACGATACGGCCGCCGGCGGCGCCGCCCTCAGGACCGACCTCGATGAGCCAGTCGGCGTTCTTCAGGACGTCGGTGTTGTGCTCGATGACGACGACGCTGTGGCCGTGGTCGACGAGGGCGTGGAGCACGGAGAGCAGACGACCGACATCGTGGCGGTGCAGGCCGGTGGTGGGCTCGTCCAAGAGGAGCAACGCTCCTCTTGACGATTGCGGAGTGGGGAGTGGGGATTGCGGACTGGCTGAAGGGGAGACGGCGCGCCCGTGCGCGGTGCCGCGGCCGATGCGCTCGCTCGCATCGCCACCCTCGGAGGACGTGAAGGTGCCGAGGTATTTGACGAGCTTGAGGCGCTGGGACTCGCCGCCGGAGAGGGTGTTCAACGGCTGGCCAAGGGTGAGGTAGCCGAGGCCGACGGTGTCCAACGGCTGGAGGCGCGAGCGGATGGCGGGTTGTTCGGCGAAGAAGTCGAGAGCCTGGCGAACGGTGAGCGCGAGGACATCGGCGACGCTACGGCCGTGCCAGGTGCAGGCGAGGATCTCGGGCTTGAACCGGCGGCCCTCGCAGATCGGGCAGGGGACATAGACGTCGGAGAGAAACTGCATCTCGACCGCCTCGTAGCCGAGACCGGAGCAATGGTCGCAGCGGCCGTCGCCGGCATTGAAAGAGAAACTGGACGCGGAGTAGCCGGCCTCGCGGGCGGCCTCGGTGGCGGCGAAGAGGTTGCGGATGGCGTCCCAGGCGTCGGCGTAGAGGGCGGCGTTGGAGCGCGGGGTGCGGCTGAGCGGGGACTGGTCGACGAGCACGATCTCGCCGAGTGTCTCCGCGCCGTGGATGGAGGCGATGGAGGCGGGATCCTCGGCGAACTGGCGGCGGGCGGCGAGCAGGCCCTGGAAGATCACGTGGTCGAGCAGTGTCGACTTGCCGGAGCCGGAGACGCCGGAGAGTGCGACGAAGCGGCCGATCGGTATCGAGATGGCGATGCCGCGGAGGTTGTGCTTGGCGACGCCGGAGAAGGAGAGCCAGGAGATTTTCGATTGCTGGTTGCCGATTTGAGATTGGGCGGAGTTCGGGATGGGGATTGGGGATTTGAGATCTGGGATCCGGGATTCGGGGGAGGGGGCGGCATCGGGGGCTTTGTCACGTATTACGTGACAAGTTTCGGGGGCGGAATCGCCGCTCTGGCGAGTGGCGCCACAGCCGGAGGCGGCGGCAACGGAGGAATCGAAACTCTCACGAGTTTCGCTACGAGGAAGGACCGGGCGGCGGCGGGCGGGGATCGGGATGAAGCGGCGGCCGGAGAGATAGGCGCCGGTGATGGCCTGCGGCGCGGCGAGGAGCGCGGGGACGTCGCCTTGGAAGACGACATTGCCGCCGGCGGCACCGGGCTCCGGACCGATCTCAATCACGTGGTCGGCGGCGCGGATCATCGACTCGTCGTGTTCGACGACGACGACCGTGTTTCCCGCATCGGTGAGCGAGCGGATGATGCCGACGAGGCGGTCGATGTCGCGCGGGTGGAGACCGACGGAGGGCTCATCGAGGACGAAGAGGGTGTCGACGAGCGAGGAGCCGAGGCAGGAGGTGAGATTGACGCGCTCGACCTCGCCGCCGGAGAGGGTGCGGGACTGGCGGTCGAGCGTGAG
The DNA here is from genome assembly GCA_023457035.1 of Verrucomicrobiota bacterium. GTDB lineage: Bacteria > Verrucomicrobiota > Verrucomicrobiia > Opitutales > Opitutaceae > CAJCBL01. The sequence continues at coordinate 7,342 of JAEWNN010000163.1, read as the reverse complement.
GTAGCCGAGGCCGACCTGCTCGAGGTAGCGCAGGCGGGCGAGGATGGCGTCGAGGGCGAGATCGGAGCTAGGCGCTTCGATCGATTGCGGAATGCGGAAGGCGGATTGCGGATTGGCGGAATCGCGGCGCTGGGGAGCGGCGCTGCTGGCGGGGTCGAAACGCTCACGCGTTTCGCTACGGGGGGAGGCGCCGGTGGAATCGAAACTCTGGCGAGTTTCGCTACGGGAAAGCGTGGCAGCCTGTTTCGCGAGCAGTGCCAGGAGTTCGGAGACGGGGAGCTGGTAGAGTTCGGGGAGGGTGCGGTTCTGCCATTTCCAGCAGAGGGCCTCGGGCTGGAGGCGGGTGCCGCGGCACTCGGGGCAGAGGTTGTAGCTGCGGTATCGCGAGAGGAAGACGCGGTAGTGCATCTTGTAGGTGCGGGCCTCGAGGTAGCGGAAGAAGCCCTTGAGTCCGTACCAGGCTGCTGGCCAGCCGACGCCGTTCTCGCCGTAGCCCGGCTCGCCGTCGATGACGTAGGCGCGCTGCGCAGGGGTGAGTTCGCAGAACGGGATGTGCGTCGGGAGCTTCTTCTTCTTGGCGAAGCCGAGGAGGTCGCGCTTCGACTCGCCGAAGACGTCGCCTTCCCAGCATTTGATGGCGCCATCGTCGATGCTCAGGGTCTCGTCGGGGATCGCGAGGCGGTAGTCGATGTCGATGATGCGGCCGAACCCGCGGCACTTGGGGCAGGCGCCGAGCGGGGAGTTGAAGGAGAACATCGCCGGCGCGGCGGGTCGGAAGCGACGCCCGGTCTTGGGCGAGTGGAGACCGCGGGAGTAGTGGCCGAGTTCGGAGAATTGCGGAGTGCGGATTGCGGAGTGCGGAGTGGACGCCGCGGAAGCGACTTCGCCGAAGAGGCGCACTTCGCCTTGGCCGAAGTGCAGCGCGGTCTCGACGGCTTCGACGAAACGCGGTTTGGCGGCGGCATCGATGGCGACGCGATCCTGGACGACGAAGACCTGCTCGCCGGCGGGCTTCATGGCCTTGATCCGGCGGGCGTCGCCGAGCAGTTCGTCGATGCGCTGCAGCGCACAGGCGTTGTCGGCGGAGTGCGGGACGAGGACGCGCTGGTAGGATTGCCCCTGGAGATTCTCGAAGATCTCTGCCCACGAGAGGTTATCCGGGCGAGCGACGCGGAAGGCCACGAGCACGGTTGTGCCGGCATGCAGCACGGACGCCTTGGCCCAGATCGTCTGCGGGTTGTCATCATCGACGCGTTCGCCGGTTTCCGGGTCGTAGCAGGCGGCCACGTGGCTGAACCAGACTTTGAAGTAGTCGCAGAGCTCGGTCATCGTGCCGACGGTCGAGCGCGAGGTCTTCACGGTGTTGCTCTGCTCGATGGCGATCGAGGGACGGATGTTCTCGATCGAATCGACCTGCGGCTTGGCGAGCAGCTCGAGAAACTGGCGGGTGTACGCGCTGAACGTCTCGACGTAGCGGCGCTGGCCCTCGGCGTGGAGCGTCTCGAAGACGAGCGAGGATTTGCCCGCGCCGCTCAGGCCGGTGACGACGACGTAACGCCCGAGCGGGATGTCGAGGTCGAAGCCCTTGAGGTTGTTCTGGCGGACGCCGCGGAGGCGGATGGTTTCGAGGGCAGGCATGGGAGGAGCGCGGAGGGTTAAGCAAGGGGGCGCGGCATGCAACTCGGCGGCGCGCGACAGGCGCGATCCGGGCACGCGAGCGCGGTGGCCCGGTGGCCGGATTGCACTCGCTTCGGAGTCGGGACGTTGTTGCGCTGCGGGGAGACCTCCCGCTGGAAACCTTCCCTGGAACTGCGATGCGCCGCCACCTTACCCTTGCCGCCCTTTGCTTGGGCCTTCCGTTGTCCATCTCTGCCGCCGAGGTGACGCTCGTCGGCTCCGATCTGCTCCGGTCCGCGCTGGAGAAGCCGTTGGCCGGAGCGAAGGTGGCCGACGCGCGGGTGCTGCGGTTGCGGCTCGACGGGAGTCTCGGTGCGCTGGACGACGTTCGGGCCGGGCGGGCGGACTTGGCGGTGGTGGCGAACGCCTCCAGCGACGCACCACCGGAGGGTGGGGTGCGGCTGATTCCGCTCGCCTATCAAGTGGCGGTGGTGGCGGTGAACGCCGGAAACCCGCTGCGCCAGATGAGTCTCGAGCAGCTCAGTGGCGTCTTCGGCGACAAGGAACCGACCGACCATCGCCAATGGGGCAGCCTCGGCCTGGCGAACGAGTGGGCGGAGAAGTCGATCATGGCCAATCTCTTCGCGGATCCCGATTCGCTCGCGCTCGATCTGTTCCGCCAGACGGTGTTGCACGTGCCGGAGCTCAAACCGACGGTCGCCCAGCAACCCAGCTTCGACGAACTCCTGCATCGTGTGCGGGTGGACGAGACTTGTATCGGGATGTTCCCGCGGCCGCTCACGGACCCCGACGGGGTGCGGGTGTTGCTGATCGCGCGCAGCGACCGCGATGTCCCTTTCGGTCCGACCGCGGAGAACGTCCACAATGGCGACTATCCGTTGCGCCTGCCGTTCTGCATCGCGCTCAAGGCGGATCGGGCGGTCGAGTTGGCGCCGGCGGTGGAGCGGTTGTTGAGTGACGAGGTCGCCGCAGCGCTCGAGCAGGCCGGTTTCGTGGCGGTGCCTGCCGCGGCCCGGCTCCACGCCCGGCGTGAACTCGGGGCGCGGCCCGAGGCTCCTCAGCCGTGATCAAGCAGTTGGCGCAAATCCACGAGCGTGTCTCCGGCCAGCGTTGGTGAAACCACCGGCCGGCATGCTCTACCCGTGGGTCCGGTCTCCGACCGGACACCTCCGACTCCAGCCGTGACCGCCGGCTCACGTACTCCGGCGTGCAGTCAGAGACTGGACCTACTCGCGGACTGCATGATCACGGCTGAGCTCGCCGGCGGCGTCTCCAGATACTTGTGCTTCGCGAGGCGCCAGGCGGTGACGAAGAAGGCGGTGAGCGGGATGGCCAGCACCATGCCCAAAAGCCCGTCGAGGGCCGTGCCCCAGAAGAGGATGGCGACGATGATGGCCACCGGATGCAGGCCGGTCTGCTGTCCCATGATCCGCGGGGTGAGAAACCAGCCCTCGAGCGCCTGGACGGCGGCAAACACGCCGAGAACCGCACCGACCAGCCAGAGGCCGCCTTCGGGCTGGAAGAAGGCCAGCGGCAGTGCCACCGAGAGGCCGAGCATCGTGCCGAGGTAGGGGATGACATTGAGCAGGCCCATGCCCAGACCGATCACGAGGCCGAACTTCAGGCCGGCGATGCTGAACCCGGTTGCGTAGATCGTGCCCATGATCAGGCCGATGAGCAGCTGGCCGCGGAAGAATGCCACCACGATGCCGACGAACTCCCGTACTAGAAAAACGACATCGTCGCGCAGGTCGTCGCGCAGGAAAGGGAGCAGCCCGCGCAGCTGCGCGAAGACGTCGCCGGTGGAGCGCAGGAAGAAGAACAGGTAGACGGGCACCAGGGCGAGGCCCACCAGGAAACCGACCGCACCGCGGATCTGCTCGAGGGCCGACAGCACCCCGGGCAGCAGGCCGGCGAAGAGCCCCTGCAACTGCGCGGCGGCGCGGTCGACGAACTGTTTGACGGTGGGGTTTTGCATCTGCTCGCGGCCGTAGGCGATCCACTCGGGGTAGTGGGTCTGGGCGTAGCCGGACGCTTGTTCCCACAGCTTGGGTACGGTCTGGGCGAAGTCGGCGGTCTGCGCCACGACCACCGGCGCGAGGGCGACGAGCACACCGGCGAGCGAGAAAACGAACACGGCGTACAGGCTCACGACGGCCGTCAGGCGGCCGACGCGCAGCCGGCGTTCGAGCAGGCCCACGACCGGCTGGAGGATCAGGGCGACGATGCCCGCGACGGCCAGCGGCCAGAGCACGGAGGAGAAGAAGCCGAGCGCCCGCGACAGTCCGAAGACAAGCAGCGCGAGCAGCAGCACGATCAGCAGCGAGGCGGCCAGGGCGAGGGCGAAGCCGACGATCTTGCGTTGGGTGGGGCTGAGCAGCGAGGCGGAGTCGGCCATGGAGCGGAAGGGTGCGGTCGGAGGCTAGGCGTGTGTGCGGACGGGTCGAGAGGGATCGCCTCGGGGGGGGGCGGGAAGGGAAGTCTGCCGGGATCGAAAAATCCCCAAAAAACTCCTTGCCTTCGGAACGCCGAACTCGATTCTCTCGCCTCTCGTTTTTTTGAAGTGGGGTCGTAGCTCAGTTGGAAGAGCGCCACAATGGCATTGTGGAGGTCAGGGGTTCGATCCCCCTCGGCTCCACCACTTTACGAAAAGGCCGGTCGCAAGACCGGCCTTTTTCGTGCGCGGAGACGACGGCGTGGCTGCTGTATCCGAAAATCTCGAGCGAGGCGGGCGCCGAGCGGTGGCCGACGACGAAAAGGGCCCGGCACAGCGCCGGGCCCCGGGAGAACCGATGTGGACGGTGTGCCGCGGTCAGGCCTTGGCCGGCTTCTTCGCCGATTTCTTGGCGGGTTTGGTCGCGGAGGCGGTTGCCGTCTTCTTGGGCGCGACGGCGTTGTTGCGCGTCGCGGTCTCCGGCGGCGGCGTGGCGGCGGGCGGAGTCCCGGCCGGGGCCGCGTGCTCGCGTCCGAGCTGGGAGGTGCCCTGCGGATCGTAGATGTAGCCGACGCCGTGGATGGTGCGGAAGGCGGCGAGTTGGATGTCGTGGGCCGCGAACAGATCGCGCACCTTGACGATGTACTGGTCGAGGGATCGGCTGCGGACGTCGGCGTGGATGCCCCAGACGGAGTGGATCAGTGCCTTGCGCGGGATCACGACCCCGGGGTGGTCGTTGAGGTAGGAGAGGATGCCGAGCTCCTTGCGGCCGATCTTGGCGGTCTGGTTGCCGGGGAACTCGATCTCGAGGCGCAGCGGGACCACCTTGGCGCCGAGGAAGTCGAAGGGGGCATCGGTCACGCGGACGTTGTTGGAGACGTTGAGGTCGCCGACGGTCTCGGAGCGGCGGAGGACGGCGCGGATACGGGCGATGAGCTCGGGGTAGCTGAAGGGTTTGACGATGTAGTCGTCGCCTCCCATCTCGTCGAGGCCCTTGATCTTCATGCCCTCGGCGTTGGTGCCGGTGACGAAGATGGTGGGGACGCGGATGTCCTCGGCGCGCAGTTCTTGGAGGAAGGCGAAGCCGCTCGAGTCGGGGAGATTGAGGTCGAGCAACATCAGGTTGGCGAAGTTGCGCTTGAGGAAGCGCATCGCGGGGGCACAGCGGTAATAGACCTGTGTCTGCATCCCGGCGTTTTCGAGGTGTTCGGCGATGACGTTGGCGAGTTGTTCCTCGTCTTCGACGATCAGGATGAGCGGCTTGGAGATCCGAGGCATGCTGAGTAGGTGCGCGGGAGTTGACTTGGGGTGGGCGAGGATCGACGTCGGGCGAAGGCCGCCGCGGGGTGAGTCCCTCGGGGGAGAAAGGCGGCGGAATTGTAAAAAGTCAAAGCGATATCGGGCGCACGACCTTCCGAGATTGTTGACGTTGCGGTTTTTCGGCTTGAGCCGCTTCGGCCCGCCGGGATGCATGGACGGATGGCCGAAGTTAAACCGCTCCTGATGCTGGGTCTGCCGAAGGGCAGCCTGGAAGAGTCCACCAAGAACCTGTTCGCCAAGGCCGGGTTCAAGATCACGACCAGTTCGCGTTCCTATCGTCCCTCCATCGACGACCCGGAGCTCGACGGACGTTTCATCCGCGCGCAGGAGGTCAGCCGGTACGTCGAGCATGGGTTCTTCGACTGCGGCCTCACCGGCCAGGACTGGATCCAGGAGAACGAGTCCGACGTCGTCGACGTCTGCGACCTGATCTACTCGAAGGCTTCGGCCCAGAAGTCGCGTTGGGTGCTCTGCGTGCCCGAGGCCTCCTCGATCAAGTGCGCCGAGGATCTCGCCGGCAAACGCGTGGCCACCGAGTTGGTGGGCACCGTGAAACGCTACTTCGAAAAGAAGGGCGTGAAGGTCGCCGTCGAATTCTCGTGGGGTGCCACCGAGGTGAAGGTGCCGGATTTGGTCGACGCCATCGTCGACATCACCGAGACCGGTTCCTCGTTGCGCGCGAACAAGCTGCGCATCGTCGACACGCTGCTCGAGACGAACACCAAGCTCATCGCCAACAAGGCCAGCTGGGCCAATCCCGCCAAGCGCAAGAAGATCGAGACGATCGCCATGCTACTCAAGGGCGCCCTCGAGGCCGGCAGCAAGGTCGGCCTCAAGCTCAACCTGCCCAAGGCCTCGCTCGACGCCATGGTGAAGGCCCTGCCGTCGTTGCGCAACCCGACCATCTCCCCGCTCACCAACCCGGAGTGGGTCGCGCTCGAGACCATCGTCGACGAGTCGGTCGTCCGGGAGTTCATCCCGCAGCTCAAGGCGCTCGGCGCCGAGGGCATCGTCGAATACCCGCTCAACAAGGTCGTCTACTGACCGCCAAGTGACGCCGCCCCGGGGCCGGTTGCCGGTGCCGGGGCGAGCGCGAGTTTCCTCGCCTCGCCGCGTCGGTTCTGCGAGGGCTTCCCCCGTGAGCATCGTCACTCTCGGACTGTTGCAACACACCTGTGTCGCGGACCCGGAGACCAACCTCCGGTGCTCCCTCGCGCAGGCCGATGCCGCGGCGGCGCGCGGCGCGCAGATCGTCTGCACGCAGGAGCTCTTCCGCTCCCAGTATTTCTGCCAGAGCGAGGACTACGCGCACTTCGCGCTCGCCGAGCCGGTCCCCGGCCGCACGACCGAGCTCTTCCAGGAACTCGCGAGACGGCGCGGCGTGGTCGTCGTCGCATCGCTCTTCGAGCGCCGCGCGCCCGGCCTCTACCACAACACCGCGGCGATTATCGATGCCGACGGCACGCTGCTCGGCACGTACCGGAAGATGCACATCCCGGACGATCCGCTCTTCTACGAGAAGTTCTACTTCACCCCCGGCGACACCGGGTTCCGCTCGTGGCAGACGAAGTTCGGCCGCATCGGCGTGTTGATCTGCTGGGACCAGTGGTATCCGGAGGCCGCGCGGCTCACCGCGCTGGATGGAGCGGAGATTCTGTTCTATCCGACCGCCATCGGCTGGCACCCGCAGGAGAAGGCGCAGCTCGGCGCGAAGCAGCACGGCGCGTGGGAGACGATCCAGCGCAGCCACGCCGTGGCCAACGGCTGCTACGTCGCGGCCGTCAATCGTTGCGGCCATGAGGCGCCCGCCGGCGGCGATGGCATCGAGTTCTGGGGACAAAGCTTCGTGGCCGGCCCCCAGGGCGAACTTCTCGCCAAGGCCGCTGTCTTGGCCGACGAGACGCTGCTGGTGCCCGTCGATCTCGGCGCGCTCGACGACCTGCGCTGCCA
>JAEWNN010000162.1 GCA_023457035.1 Verrucomicrobiota bacterium | reverse complement strand
CCAACGCCGCCGCCAACAACGAGGCGTTCAAGAAGTACGAGTCGACCATCCTCCTCGATGAGGACCGGCGGCTCTTTGCCCACCTGCTCGAAACGAGAAAGGCCAACGCCGACGCGCGGAACCGCCTTTTCGATCTGGCAGAGAAGGACCCCGCCACCGCCGTCGCGTTCTTCGAGTCGACCGCCCAGCCCGCCTACACCGCCTACTCCAAGGCCGGCACCGCCCTGCTCGACTTCAATGCCCACCACGGGACTGAACTCGGAGACGCGATCGATGCGGCGGTGACCTCCGCCATCTGCCTTCTCGTGGTCGCCACAGTCGCAGTACTCCTCGGCGCCATCGTTCTTTCCCTCCTGAATATCCGCACCATCGTTAAGGTCCTCGCCGCCGTCGCCGACTCGCTCCAGGCCGGCGCACTCCAGACAACGGCCGCCGCCGGCCAAGTCTCCTCCGCCAGCCAGTCGCTCGCCGAGGGCTCCACCGAACAGGCCGCCTCCCTCGAGGAAACCAGCGCCTCCCTCGAGGAGATCTCCAGCATGACCAAGCGCAACGCCGAGAACGCCCAGCGCGCCAAGGACCTCGCCGGCGCCGCCCGCCAGGCCGCCGATGTGGGCGTCTCGGACATGAACGCGATGAAGACCGCGATGAGCGACATCAAGACCAGCAGCGACGACATCGCCAAGATCATCAAGACCATCGACGAGATCGCCTTCCAAACCAACATCCTCGCCCTCAACGCCGCCGTCGAGGCCGCCCGCGCCGGCGAGGCCGGCGCCGGCTTCGCCGTCGTCGCCGAGGAGGTCCGCGCCCTCGCCCAACGCTCCGCCCACGCCGCCCGCGAGACCGCCGAGAAGATCGAGGACTCGATCCACAAGAGCGAACAGGGCGTGCAACTCTCCACCGCCGTGGCCGAGAGTTTTCAGGACATCGCCGCCAAGGCCCGCCAGATGGACGACCTCGTCGCCGAGATCGCCACCGCCTCGCACGAGCAGTCGCAGGGCGTCGGCCAGGTCAGCTCCGCCATCGCGGACATGGACAAGGTCACCCAATCCAACGCCGCCACCGCCGAGGAAAGCGCCTCCGCCGCCGAGGAACTCAACCAGCAGGCCCTCGCCATCCACGACCTGATCAAGTCGTTCCACGATCTCGTCGGCGGCAGCGCCGCGCCCGTCGCCGGTGCCGGCACGCCCCGCCTGCCCACCGCCACCGCGGAGGCGCGCACCGCCGAGGCGAAGAAGTCGGCGCTCGGCTCCGGGCGTTGAGCCGTAGTCACTCAATTGACGCGCAGGTCCAGTCTCCGACTGGACGCCATGGAGCATGAGCTGGTCGCTGCGGCTGCCCGCGAGGGGATCCGGTCGGAGACCGGACCCACCGGGATGTCGCGCTGTCGGGCGGCTTCACCGACGGTGCACGCTGGCCGGCTCGTGACCGCGCTCCAATTGCCACGGCTGAGCCCCCTCCGCCAGCGGCGCGCGCCGGAGCGGCGCCAGCTACGCCAGCGCCGCGATCTCCCGGAGTCGCTCGCGGATCGGCAGGTGCTGCGTGCACAGCTCCTCGCACGCGCCGCACTCGGTGCACGCCGCCGCGTCCGCCGCCGGCAACGACCAGTGCCACTTCAATCGCTCCTTCATCGCGGTGTCGGTCCCCTCGAGGATCTTCTGGTTGAACGTATCCATGAACTTCGGGATCGGCACCCCGGCCGGGCACGGCAGGCAGTACTCGCAGCCCGTGCACAAGCCCGCGAAGCCCGCGCCGATGCCCGCCTTCACCCGCTCGATGTGATCGGCCGAATACGGAGAGAAGTCCGCCACCGCCGCCACCGCCTCGTCGACCTCGCGCTCGCAGGAGAAGCCGACGAGCGCGCAGGTGATCGCCGGCTGCGAGACGTTGAAGCGCAACGCGGCCTGCACCACGTCCTTGTCCTGCGGTCCCTTGAGGAAGGCCAGCCGCTCGGCGTTGCGCGGGATCAGGCCGCCACCGAGCGGGTTCATCGTCGCCACGCCGAGGTTGTGCCGCGCCGCCGCTTCGAGCGTCTTCGCGCGGAAGGGGAAGTTGATCGCGTTGTAGCCGATCGTGATCCCCTCGAAGAGCCCGGAGTCGAGCACCGCGGCGTTGTCCTCGCCGTCGAGGTGCGAGGAGACGACGAGGTGCCGGATCAACCCCTCCTCCTTCGCGCGCTGCGCCGCCACGATCGCCCCGCCCTTGCGCCGCTCGTCGAGCTGCTCGGGACGCAGCAGGCACCAGAGGTGGAAGAAGTCGATCGCCTCCACGCCGAGGCGCGTGAGCGAGCGCTCGAGGCTGGCGCGCAGCTTCGCCCCGTCGCTTTCGATGCACTTGGTCGAGACGAAGAACGAGTCCCGCGGCATCGTCCGGAACGCCCGGCCCATGATGTCCTCGCTGCGGTCGTCGCAGTAGTAGGGCGCCGTGTCGAAATAGTTGATGCCGCGCGCATGCGCGTGGTGCACCAGCGCGGCCGAGGCGTCGAGGTCGGCGGGGTTGGCGAAGCGCATGCCGCCGAACCCGATCACGGAGATCGCGGCGCCGGTGTTCCCGTAAGGTTTCTTCCACATAGGCGGTGGGAGGGAGAGTACCCTCTTTACCTGCCCCTCCCCACCGGGCAAATCCCGCGTTCGCCCACCGGCGTACATCTGGCCCGGTTAACGCGTCGCCAGCTCGTCCCATTCCTGGGACACCCCCATCCCAGCCACGCTTCGCCGGCGAAAAGCGTCCGATGATACCTCAAACCTTTAGCACCTGAGCAACAGTCGCTTAGGTTACTCCGGCCGCGCTGGCACAGCCCCTGCAATAGTTGGTCAACACTTCCCGCATGGACATCCCCCGCCCCAACGCCGCCAAAGACAAACGCCGCCGCCTCATCCTCATCGGAGCCGGCGCCGCCATCGTCCTCACCGGCGTCACCATCTTCCTCGCCCAGCTCAAACCCGCCGCCCCCACCGTGGAGCGCAGCCTCGTGTGGATCGACACCGTCAAACAGGGCCCGATGGTCCGCCAAGTCCGCGGCCTCGGCACGCTCGTCCCGGTCGACATCCGCTGGCTCGCCGCCCGCACCAGCGGCCGCGTCGAGCGCATCGTCCTGCGCCCCGGCGCCGTCGTGCAGCCCGACTCGCTCATCCTCGAACTCTCCAATCCCGACGTCGAGCAGGCCGCCCTCAACGCCACCCTCTCCCTCAAGGCCGGCGAAGCCGAACTCGAGAGCCTCATCGCCCAGACCGACCGCAACCTGCTCGAGATGGAGGCCCGCGCCGCCGGCGTGAAATCCGACTACGAGCGCGCCCGCCTCCAGGCCGAGGTCAACGAGGAACTCTTCAAGGACGGCCTCGTCGCCTCTGTCGTGCTCAAGCAGTCGAAGGTCTCCGCCGAGGCCGCCGACGCCTGCTGGGTGATCGAGCAGAAACGCCTCGAACTCGCCCGCCGCACCCGCGACGCCCAGATCGCCCCCAAGGAGGCCGAGGTCGCCCGCCTCCGCGCCCAGGCCGACCTCGCCCGCCGCGACGCCGAAGCCCTCCACGTCCGCGCCGGCGTCGCCGGTGTGCTTCAGGCCCTCCCGCTCGATGTCGGCCAGCAGGTCAACCCCGGCAGCAACCTCGCCCGCGTCGCCGACCCCACCAATCTCAAGGCCGAGATCCGCATCGCGGAGACGCAGGCCAAGGACATCGTCATCGGCCTGCTCGCCTCCGTCGACACCCGCAACGGCGTCGTCACCGGTCGTGTCGCCCGCATCGATCCCGCCGTCGCCAACGGCACGGTGCTCGTCGATGTCGCCCTCACCGGCGATCTCCCCAAGGGCGCCCGCCCCGACCTCTCCGTCGACGGCACCGTCGAACTCGAGCGCCTCGAAAACGTCGTCTACGTCGGCCGCCCGGCCTTCGGCCAGGAGCGCAGCACCGTCGGCGTCTTCCGCCTCGACGGCGACGACCGCATCGCCACCCGCACCCCGGTCCAGTTCGGCCGCAGCTCCGTCAACACCATCGAGATCGTCGCCGGTCTCCAGCCCGGCGACCGTGTCATCCTCTCCGACATGTCCAACTGGGACAGCACCGACCGCGTCCGCCTCAACTGATTTTCGATTGCCGGTTTTCGCCGCGCCGCCCCCCGCCATCTGTCCTCCGTCGTCCGGCGTCCCCTCCGTCCCCGCCCGATCGAAAATCGGCCATCCCAGATCGCAAATCCCCTCCGCCCGCCCTCTTTTCCTCCGCACTCCACATTCCGCAATCCGCACTCCCATGTCCACCGCACCAACACCCGCGCCCGCCGAGTCCGCCGTCGCCGCCAACGGCGAGATCCTCATCAAGCTCGAAGGCATCAAGAAGGTCTTCCTCACCGACGAGGTCGAGACCCACGCCCTCTCCGGCATCCAGCTCGACATCTTCAAGGGCGAGTTCGTCTCCATCGCCGGCCCCTCCGGCTGCGGCAAGTCCACCCTGCTCTCCATCCTCGGCCTGCTCGACTCGCCCAGCGACGGCAAGTACCTGCTCAACGGCACCCCGGTGGAGAACCTCACGCTCGCCGACCGCGCGCGTATCCGCAACCGCGAGATCGGCTTCATCTTCCAGTCGTTCAACCTCATCGGCGACCTCACCGTCTACGAAAACGTCGAATTGCCCCTCACCTACCGCGGCATGCCCGCCGCCGAGCGCCGCCAGCGCGCCACCGCCGCCCTCGAGCGCGTCGGCATGGGCCACCGCGCCAAGCACCTGCCCTCCCAGCTCTCCGGCGGCCAGCAGCAGCGCGTCGCCGTCGCCCGCGCGCTGGCCGGCAGCCCCTCCGTGCTGCTCGCCGACGAGCCCACCGGCAACTTGGATTCGAAAAACGGCGACGCCGTGATGGAGCTCCTCCGCGACCTCCACCGCGCCGGCTCCACCATCGTCATGGTCACCCACGACAACCGTTTCGCCCGCAGCGCCGACCGCACCGTGCACCTCTTCGACGGCCGCATCGTCGAGGAGCACGTCGAGAACTGAGCTTCCCGCCTTCAGGCCGGACTGATTACCCGGCCTGTTCCGCCACCCTACGTGAGCGGCCTCTACCCCGCCGGGGCTGTCCCCCACCAGCCCCGGCGGTTTTCGGCCGCCGCCCTCCGCCTCCGCCCAGCCGCCCCTTCGCCATGCGCCTCCTCCTTTTCGGTCTCATCGCCTTCCCCTTCCTCCCGCTCTTCGGCCGCGCCGCCGTCACCGCCACCGTGACCGAGACCCGCCCGCTCGCCGCCACCGGCGAGGTCGTCGTCGAGAACGTCAACGGCCCGATCGCCGTCGAGACCTGGGACAAGCCCGAAGTCCGCCTCGAGGCCGTGAAGTCCGCCGGCAGCCAGGCCGACCTCGACGCGCTCGAGCTCCGTATCGACTCCTCCGAACGCCGTTTCTCGGTCAAGACCGTCTACCTCGACAAGGACGGCAGCTGGCTGAAGAAGTTCACCAACACCGGCGAGGTGCGCTACACCCTCACCGTCCCCCACACCGCCACGCTCCGCCAACTGGAGACGGTCAACGGCAGCATCACCGTCGCCAACGCCCACGGTCGCGTCACCGCCAAGACCGTCAACGGTCGCGTCGAGGCCCGCGGCCTGCGCCACGAGGTCGAACTCTCCGCCGTCAACGGCGCGGTCCTCGCCGAGTTCGACGCCGTCGCCGACAAACAGGACATCGTGCTCAACGGCGTCAACGGCCCCCTCGAACTCCGGCTCCCTTCGGCGGCCGGGGCCCAGGTCGAGGCCAGCACCGTCAACGGAGCCATCGACAACGACTTCGGGCTCGCCGCCGCCACCCGCGGCTGGGTGGGCCGCACGCTCGAAGGCACGATCGGCGACGGCGCCGCCCGGATCCGTCTCAAGACGGTCAACGGCGCCATCGCGATCCGGAAGCGCTGAGCCATCGGCCAACGCGACAGCCGCGCCGGTTTATCCTCTCCCGGCCGGCGACGCACCAGCACCACGCGGGGTCGGCGTCGCCTTGCCGGTCCCGGGTGCGTGCCGCAGCGCCGCCGCACCGGACACGGTCGCTGGCACGCCCGCATCCTGCTCGCCCAGCACGATCGCCTTCAGGACCAACATCTCGCTGTGCACGCGGTCGGCCTGCGAGCGCATCTCCACCGAGGCGCCGGAGGACTCCTCCGCGGTGGCCGCACCGGACTGCACCCCGTGCTCGATATCGGAGAGCGCGCGGCTGACCTGATCGAGCGCGGTCGCCTGCTCGCGACACGCGCCGGCGATACCAGTCACCAGCTTCTCGATCTTCTGCGCATCCTCCTTCACCTGGCCGAATTCCACATTGGCGCTCACCGCCAGTTCACGGCTGCGCGCCACCAGTTCGCCGGCCTTCGACAACGTCTCCGTGGAATCCTTCGCGGCCGCCGCGGCCCGCCCGGCCAGGTTGCGCACCTCATCGGCCACCACGGCGAAGCCGGCTCCGGACTCGCCGGCCCGCGCGGCCTCGACCGCCGCATTGAGCGCGAGGATGTTCGTCTGGAACGCGATCTCGTCGATGGTCTTGATCACCTTGCCGGTCTGCGCGCTCGCTTCGGCCACGGCCTGCACGGCCTCGGTCAACTCCTGCATGCGCGTGCTGGCGGAGACCACCCGCGAGCCGGCGGACTGCGCCACCTTCGCGGCCTCCTGCGCCTCGTTCGCATTGGATTGCGTGGACGCGGTGAGCTCCGTGACCGACGCCGCGGTCTCCTCGATGCCGGCGGCCTGCCGCGAGGTCGATTCGGCCAGATCCTGCGCCCCTTGGGCGATCTCGGCCGCGTTGCTGGTCATCGTCGACGAGGCCTCCTCAAGCACGATGGCGGCATGTTTCAGCGGGGTCGCAAGTCGGTGCGCGAAGAAGACCACCGCCGCGCCGGCGACGACCAAGCACAGCGCCGTGAGCGCCAGCACCAGCCATCGTACACCACGGCTCGGCGCCAGATACTCGTCTTCGTCCACACTCGCCGTGGCGCTCCAGCCCGCGATCGGCACCGGGGCGTAGGCGGCCACCCGCGCGACGCCCTTGCTGTTCACGTAGCGGTCCGCGCCCGTCTCGCCGGCGAGCATGCGCTGGGCGATGTGCTCCGCGCCGGCCACCTGGGCGAAGTTGAGATTGAGCACCCGCTCCGGATCGGGGTGCGCCACCATCAGGCCCGTGCCGTCGACCACGAAGGCATAGCCGTTCGCGCCGACCTTCTGGCGGGCCACGGTCTGGATGAGGTAGTCGATCTCCAGCGACATGCCGAAGTAGCCGATCGGCTGCCCCTTCGCATCGGCGAGCGGCGTGCAGACCACCACGATCGGCACGTTCCCGATCTTCGAGCGCATCGGCTCGCCGATCACCGGTTGGCGCGTCTGCCGCGCCTTCTTGAGGTAGCCCCGGTCGCGGATGTCCAGGTTGGTGTAGGCCGTCGTGTCGCCATTCTTCAGACATCCGGCGAAGATGATGCCCTCCGCGTCGCTCAGCCAGATGCCCTGGTAGTGGTCGCCCAGGCCCTTGATCGTCGCGTCGATCTGCCGGTTGGCGGCGGCCAGCACTTCGGGGGCGAGCTGCTTGGCGTTGCGCGCCTCCACCACCGAGGTGAAGAGCTCGGTGCGCGCCAGCCCCCGCCCCAGTTCGACATGCCGGGTCAGCAGCAGGTCGACCGAGCTGGCGATGCTCTGCGCCATCTGCTGGAGCTGCGCTTCGCCCGAGCGCAGAAACGAACGTTCCACCCGCGGCGGGATCACCAGCGCCACGATCAGCAGAGGGATAATCGACAGCGCCAAAGCGCCGGACACCAGCTTCACCCGCAAACCAAGTTTTCTCATACCGACCCCCGTATCGGGCGACCGCGCGCATACTTGAGCTCCCTGTGACCATCCCCCCTCCGTCCGACGCCCACGAAACCCGTCCCACTTGCGGGACCGCCGTTTCCCACCGCCGACGGATCCAGCGCGCTCCAACGGAGACGCAAACACCCTTTTCTGTTCTTCTCCATCGACTTAAGCACTCCCCTCCAAGCTGGCACAGCGGTTGCGTTTCAGGTCGTGCCGCCGCTCTGCCCAATCCGCAACCTTGAGGATTCCCCCACCCGGGAGAACCCGACCCGAATTCCGCCCGTCTCCATGCTCACCGACCTCCGCCTCGCCCTCCGCACCCTCGCCAAGTCGCCCGGGTTCACCGCCATCGCCGTCCTCACCCTCGCGTTGGGCATCGGCCTGAGCACCGCCGCCTTCAGCCTCACCAACGTCCTGCTCTTCCGGTCCCTCCCGTATCCGGAGAGCGAGCGCCTCGTGCGCGTCTTCCGCACCACGCCCCAGTCGCAGAACAACTCCCTCGCCCCCGGCAACGCCCTCGATGTCCGCGCCGCCCTCACCTCCTTCTCCCAGGTCGGCCTCTTCTCCTACGACTCCCTCTCCCTGGCCGAGCCCGACCAGCCCGCCGTCCAGGTCAATGCCGTCAACTTCAGCGCCAACTTCCTCAACCTCCTCGGCGTCGCCCCCGCCCACGGCCGCCTCTTCGCCCCCGACGAGGACCAGCCCGGCAAGAGCGCGGTCGTTGTCCTCACCCACCGGATGTGGACCCGCCGCTTCGCCGCCGACCTGCGGGTCGTCGGCCGCACCCTGCGCATCAACGGCGAGAACGCCACCGTCATCGGCATCCTCCCCGCCTCCTTCGAGGCCCCGCTGGTCTGGGGGCCCTGCGACATCGTCCGCCCCCTCACCCAGCAGGGCACCTTCGTCAACGATCGCACCAACGCCTGGATGGACATCGTCGGCCGCCTCAAGCCCGGCGTCTCCATCGAACAGGCACACAGCGAGCTGCGCACCATCGGCGCCCGCCTCGCCCAGGACCACCCCAAGGAAAACGGCGCCGACAACCTGCGCGCCGCCTCCCTGCACGACTCCAACATGGACGCGGTCAGCCGCATGATCCTCTGGTTGATGCCGGTCCTCTCCACCATGGTGCTCGTCATCGCCTGCGCCAACCTCGCCAACCTCCTGCTCGCCCGCTCCCTGGGCCGCAGCCGCGAGTTCGCCATCCGCTCCGCCCTCGGCGCCAGCCGCTCCCAGCTCATGCGCCCGCTCCTGGCCGAGAGCTTCGTACTCGCCGTCGCCGCCGGCATCGCCGGCATCCTCATCGCCGCCTGGGGCGCCTCCCTGCTCGGCCGCAACCTCAACATCAACGGCGAGGCCGGCTTCGCCATCCCGCTCGACGCCGCCGTCCTCGCCTTCGCCGCCGTCAGCGCCCTCGTCAGCGCCCTCGCCTTCGGTCTCGCCCCCGCCTGGCTCGCCTCCCGCACCTCCGCCGCCGACAGCCTCAAGGACAGCGCCCGCGGCTCCACCGCCGGCCGCGCGCACCACCGCCTCAAATACACCCTCGTCGCCGCCGAGCTCGCCTTCACCCTGGTCCTCGTCGGCGTCGCCGGCGCCTTCGCCCTCGGCGCGCGCGGCTTCGTCGCCCGCGACCTCGGCTGGAACCCCGACCATCTCTACTCCGGCTTCCTCGTCACCCCCTGGAACCGCTACGGCGACGACGAGAAGCTCCGCACCTTCCAGCGCGACCTGCTCGAACGCCTCGCCGCCCTCCCCGGCGTCGCCCACGCCTCCATCGCCAGCAACGTCCCGCTCTACAACTACTACGGCAACGATCACGCCACCGCCGAGGGCCAGACGTTCACGCCCGGCCAGGAACCGCTCGTCAGCTCCGTCCCCGTCTCCTCCGGTTTCTTCGCCGCCATGGGCATCCCCGTGCGCGCCGGCACCGTCTTCCCCGCCGACCTCCGCGCCGATGCCCGCCCCATGGTCGTCGTCAACGAAGCCCTCGCCCACCGCTTCTGGCCCGGCCAGGACGCCGTCGGCAAACGTCTGCGCCTGAAGGAGCGCGACGAACTCGCCGAAGTCGTCGCCGTCGTCGGCGATGTCCAGATGGCCGCCAACCTCGGCAGCCCCGGCACCCGGCTCCAGATCTACCGGCCCCTCGTCCGGTTCCCGCTGCGCTACCAGTCGATCATCCTGCGCACCTCCGTGCCGCCCGCTTCCGTATCCGAGTCGGTCCGCCGCACGGTCGCCGCGCTCGACCCCGACCTGCCCGTGGCCGGCGGCGGCGCCGTGCGCGAGGCGATCGACCGCAACCTCGACAACATCAACCTCATCATCGCCAACCTCGCCATCTTCGCCGGCATGGGCCTGCTCATCGCCATCGTCGGCCTCTACGGCGTGATCGCGCACCTCACCGCCCAGCGCACCCGCGACATCGGCGTGCGCATCGCCCTCGGCGCCGACTACCGCTCCATCGTCTCCATGATCCTCCGCCAGAGCGCCGTGCTCTTCGGCCTCGGCATGGCCATCGGCCTGCCCGGCCATGTGGCCGTGCAGCGCCTCCTCGGCAACACCATGCCCGCGATGCCCTTCCCCGGGCTCTGGCTGGGCGCCGCCATCCTCGCCACCCTCGGTCTGGCCACGCTCGCCGCCAGTTTCCTCCCCGCCCACCGCGCCGCCCGCACCGATCCCCTCGTCGCCCTCCGCGCCGACTGACGGCATTGCCGCTCCGCGCCATTCAGCACTCTGCAATCCGCATTCCGCAATGTTCCAGGATCTCCGCTTTGCCCTCCGCCAGCTCCGCAAGGCCCCCGGGTTCACCGCCATCACCGTTCTCACCCTCGCGCTCGGCATCGGCGCCAACACCGCCATCTTCAGCGTGCTGCAGTCCGTCCTGCTCTCGCCGCTGCCCTTCCCGGATTCCGAGCGCATCATGCAGGTCTGGCACTCGCCCGTGCCCGGCGCCCAGAACCCCGCCGACGGCGGCACCTTCCTGGATTGGCGGGAACACACCTCCTCGTTCTCCGCCTTCGCCGCCCTCCACACCTCCGAGTTCAACCTCTCCGGCATCGCCGAACCCGCCCAGATCTCCGGTTTCGACGTCACCGCCGAGTACCTGCGCGTGCTCGGCATCTCCCCGGTGCTCGGCCGCGACTTCACCGCCGAGGAGGACTCCGCCGGGGGCGACAACTTCGTCGCCATCGTCACCCATGAGCTGTGGCAGCGCCGCCTCGGCGGCGACCCCGCCATCGTCGGCCAGCCCCTCCGCCTCAACAACCGCACCTACACCGTCGTGGGCGTGCTCGCCCCCGGCGCCCTCAACCAGCCCAACGTCGAGGTGCTCATCCCCGCCGCCCTCGGCGCCGAGTCCTGGAAACAACAACGCAACTACAACTTCGTCTGCTTCGTGCTCGGCCGCCTCAAGCCCGGCGTCACCGCGGCCCAGGCCCAGGCCGAGCTCGCCGCCGCCGCCACGACCCTCGACTCCCTCTACCCGCCCAACAAGGCCGGCTGGACCGTCACCGTCCAGTCACTCCACTCCTCCGTCACCACCGGCGCCCGGCCCTACCTGGTCATGCTCATGGCCACCGTCGCGCTCGTGCTCCTGATCGCGTGCGCCAACGTCGCCAACCTCCTGCTCGCCCGCGCCGCCACCCGCCAGACCGAGATCGCCGTGCGCATCGCCCTGGGCGCAAGTGCCGCGCGGATCGTCCGCCTGCTCCTGGCCGAGAGCGTCGTGCTCGCCCTGCTCGGCGGTTTCGCCGGTCTGCTGCTGGCCTGGTTCGCCCTCGACCCGCTCTCCGCCCTCGTCGCCGCCAACGGCGCTCCGCCGCAACCCATCGCCATCAATCCGCACCTGCTCCTGTTCACCCTCGGTCTCTCGCTGCTCACCGGCCTGCTCTTCGGCCTCGCCCCCGCCCTGCGCGTCGCCCGCCCCGACATCAACAACGACCTCAAGGAGAGCGCCCGCGGCGCTGTCGGCGGCTCCCGCCACCGCCTCCAGCGCCTCTTCATCGTCGCCGAGACCGCCCTCACCGTCGTGCTGCTCTTCACCGCCGGCCTGCTCCTCCACAGCTTCATGGCCACCCTCTCCGCCGATGCCGGCCTCCAGCGCGACAACGTCCTGCTCTTCGACCTCACCCTCTCCAGCAACGCCGCGCCCACCCCGGCCCACCGTGTCCGCTTTGTCGAGTCGCTCGTGCGCGAGCTCGAGGCCCGGCCCGGCGTCATCTCCGCCGGCATGATCTCCTCCGGCCCCTACAACAACCGCCGCTTCTACGGCGACACCATCCGCCGCTCCGAGAACCCCGACCCGCGCTCCGATATCGGCACCGGTTTCGACGGCGTCGGCGGCGCCCTCTTCCAGACCCTCGGCACCCCGCTGTTGCGCGGCCGCTTCCTCACCGCCGCCGACAGCGCCGAGAACGCCCCGCGCGTCCTGCTCATCAACAACGCGCTCGCCCGCCAGCTCTTTCCCGACGTCGACCCGCTCGGCCGCCTCGTCCACTTCAAGGACGCCGACTGGGAGGTCGTCGGCCTCGTCGGCGACATCCGCGACATCCAGCTCGATGCCCCGCCCCGTCCCATGGTCTACCTGCCCACGATCCATTTTCCCTGGAGCCTCTCCTTCGCCCTGCGCACCCACGGCTCGCCGCTCGCCTCCGCCGAGGCGGTGCGCCAGGCGGTCCGGGCCGTGGATACCGATCAGCCCATCGCCAACCTCCGCACGATCCGCCAGGCGATCGAGAACTCCGCCTCGCTGCGCACCCGCCGCACCATGCTCACCCTGATCGGCCTCTTCGCCGGCATCGCCCTGCTGCTCGCCTGCGTCGGGCTCTACGGCGTGATGGCCTACTCGGTCACGCAACGCACCCGCGAGATCGGAGTGCGTATCGCCCTCGGCGCCGGCGCCAACCGCGTCCTGCAGGAAATCCTCCGCGGCGGCCTGAGATTGGTCCTGGCCGGCATTCTCCTCGGGTCCCTCGGCAGCATCGGCGCTCGTTTCGGTGTCGCCAACCAGCTCTACGGCACCGCCCTCGCCGCGGGTGGCCTCGTGTTCCTCGTCGTCGCCGTCGCCCTCCTGTTCGTCGCCTCGCTGGCCTGTCTCATCCCCGCCCGCCGCGCCACCCGCGTCGACCCCATGGTCGCCCTGCGCGCCGAGTAGCCCTCCCGCGGAAGTCCCAGCTTTCAAGCACCCACCTCGCCGTCCCTTCCGTCCTCCGCCCGCCGCCTACCGCCCACCGGCTACCGGTCACCGGAAACCGGCCACAGAAATCCGTCCCCTCCGCCACTTGTCACTTGGCCCTTGTTACTTGGCCCTTCGCCCATCTTCCATGTTTCAGGATCTCCGCTACGCCTGCCGCCAGCTCCGCCGATCGCCCGGCTTCACCGCCGTCGTGATCGTCACGCTCGCGCTGGGCATCGGCGCCAATGCCACCGTGCTGTGTTGGCTGCGCAACCTCGTCCAGCGCCCCGTCCCCGGCGCCGTCGACCAGCCCAGCCTCGCCGTCATCCTCTCCAACTGGGGCGGCGGGAACGCCTCGCTCCCCGACGTCCGCGACCTCGGCGCCCTCAACTCCGTCCTCGCCGGTTCCGCCGTCTCGATGACGACCCCGGCCTCGCTCGCCGTCGGCGACGAGCTCTCCTGGACCTACGGCCAGATCGTCTCCGCCAATTTCTTCGACCTGCTCGGCGTGCGCCCGCTGCTCGGCCGCGGCTTCCAGCCCGGCGAGGACACCGTCCCCGGCGGCAACCCCGTCGTCGTCATCGGCGAACGCCTCTGGCGCCAGCGCTTCGGCGCCGACCCGCAGATCGTCGGCCGCACCATCGACCTCAACCGCCACCGCTTCACCGTCGTCGGCGTCGCCCCGGCCGTCTTTCGCGGCACGATGAACGGCCTGCGCTGCGAGTTCTGGGCGCCCGTCTCGATGTTCAAGGAGATCACCACCCGCGGCGACTTCTCCCTCGAGCGCCGCAACTACCGTGGTTTCCACACCATCGCCCGCCTCCGGTCCGGCGTCTCCATCGACCGGGCACAGGCCGCCTTCGCCACCGTCGATGCGCGCCTCGCGGCGGCCTTCCCCGCCACCAACCGCGGCGTCCACCACCGCCTCCTGCCGTACACGAAGTGCCCCTACGGCGCGCAGAGCATCGCCCCCGTTCTCCACCTCCTGCTCGCCGTCACCCTCGGCGTGCTGCTGATCGTCACGGCCAACGTGGCCAATCTCATGCTCGCCCGCGCCGAGAGCCGCCGCCGCGAGATCGCCATCCGCCTCGCCACCGGCGCCAGCCGCTGGCGCCTGGTCCGCCAGCTCCTCACCGAGAGCATCGCGCTCGCCCTCCCGGCCGGCCTCCTCGGCCTCGTCGTCGCCACCTGGGGCGTCGATCTCCTCGGCTGGTTCGTCCCGCGCAGCAACATGCCGATCGACCTCTCCGGCTTCCGTCTGGATGCCGCAACAGTCGGCCTCACCCTCCTGCTCACGCTCGCCGCCGGGATCTTCTTCGGACTCCTCCCCGCGCTCCAGTCCCTCAGCCCCAAGCTTTACGAAACGCTCAAGGACAGCGGTCGCTCCACCGGCGGCGCCCGCCACCACCGCATCGCCCGCACGCTCGTCGTCGCCGAGGTCGCCCTTGCGCTCACGCTGCTCATCGCCTCCGACCTCTGCCTCAAGGGCCTGCGCCAGGCCGCGCGCCTCGACCTCGGGTTCGACCCCGAGCACGTGCTCGTCGCCCAGCTCCAGGTCGGCATGAACGGCCACAACTCGGAGACCGCCATGGTCTTCTACCGCCAACTCGAGCAACGCCTCGCCACTCTGCCGGGGGTGGAGCAGGCCGCGCTCGCCACCTGGTTCCCGCTCGGCTTCGGCGGCTGCAAGGGCCTCGGCGCCGAGGTCGAGGGCTACGTGCCCCCCGCCGGCCAGGACCCGACCTACGAATACGCCGCGCTCTCGCCCGGCTACTTCGACACCCTGCGCATCCCGTTGCTCGCCGGTCGCGACTTCACCGAGACCGACGACGCCGAGGCTCCGCCCGTCGCCATCGTCAACGAGGCCTTCGCCCAACGCTTCTGGCCCGGCCGCGGCGCCGTGGGCCGGCGTTTCCGGAGCGACGGCCGCTGGCGCACCGTCGTCGGCGTGGTGAAGACCGGCCGCTACGAAACCATCCACGAGGAGCCGCGCTGCTTCTTTTACCTGCCCTACCGGCAGCGCCTGCCCGACCTCGACCTCAACATCTGCGTGCGCACCGCCGGCGATCCCGCCGCCTTCGCCAATGTCCTCCGGCAGGCCGTCGCCTCCGTCGATCCCCGCGTTGAACTCTACGGCACCATCCCGATGACCGAAGCCGCCGCGCACGGATTGCTCGGGCAGCGCATCGCCACCAATCTGCTCTCCGCCCTCGGCGCCGTCGCCCTGTTCCTCGCCGCGATGGGCGTCTATGCCGTCATGGCCCACGCCATCGGCCAGCGCACCCAGGAGTTCGGCATTCGTTTGGCGCTCGGCGCCAGCCCCACCGCGGTGCTCCGGCTCGTCGGCCGCGAGGGTCTCGGGCTCGCTGTCGTCGGAATTCTCGTGGGCCTCGGCCTCACCGCCGCAGTCTCCCGGCTCCTCACCGGGTTCATCCATGGCGTGAGCGCCTTCGACCCCGTGGTCTTCCTGCTGATGTCCGCCGCGCTCCTGCTGATCGTCGTCGCCGCCACCTGTCTGCCCGCCCGTCGGGCCACCCGGGTCGCCCCCCTCGTCGCCCTCCGCGCCGAGTAGGGCTCGCCCCGCCGCGATCCTCCCGTCCCGAATCCGGGAACCCGCTTTCCCACCACCAAGGCAGTCCGGCCTGCGCCTGGCGCGCCCGCCTTCCGTTTCCTCCTGTATCGCAACGCCTAACGCACCGCGGCCCCCGATGGCACAGCCCTTGCGTTAACCCTGCGTCGCCACTCCGCCCACGCGCTCGTCCGCCGCCGCCCGCCCGTTTCGCCACACCGTCCCCCGCCATGCTCCAGAATCTCCGTTTCGCCCTCCGGCAGTTCGCCAAGGCCCCAGGCTTCACCGCCGTGGTGATGCTCACGCTCGCCCTCGGCCTCGGCGCCAACACCGCGATCTTCGGCATCGTCAACGCCACCTTTCTGCGTCCACTCCCGTATCCGGAGCCCGCCCAACTCGTGCGCGTCTTCGAGAGCAGCCGCCAATGGCCCCGGCAGTCCGTCTCCTATCCCAACTTCCTCGACTGGCAGGCGGCGCAGGACGTCTTCACCGCCCTCGCCATCTACCGCACCTCCTCCGCCAAACTCGAGACGCCGCAGGGCGCCGAACGGGCCACTGTCGGCTATGTCTCCGCCGACTTCTTCGCGATCCTCGGGGTGCGCGTCGCGCTCGGCCGCGATCTCGCGCCGGCCGACGACACCGAGGGCGCCGCCCCCTCCGTCTGGCTCGGCCACGAGCTCTGGCAACGCTCGTTCGGCGGCGCCGCCGATGTGGTCGGGCGCACCATCCGGCTCGAGGGTACCGCCGTCTCGGTCGCCGGCGTCCTGCCGGCCTCCTTCCGTTTCCATCAGCGGATGGAGCTCGTCGTGCCCGTCGCGCCCTTCGCCGTGCAGACCTTCCTCAAGGCGCGCAGCAACCACAACGGCACCGAGGTCGTCGCCCGTCTCAAGCCCGGCGTGACGACCGAGGCCGCCCGCACGCAGATCGCCGCGATCGCCGCGCGCCTCGTGCAGGACCACCCGAAGGACAACGCCGGCCTGTCCGCCGGGCTCGTGCCGCTCCACGAGCAGTACACCGGGTCCTCCCGCAGCACCCTCCTCCTGCTCTTCGGCGCCGTGGGCATGATTCTGCTCATCGCCTGTGTGAACATCGCCAACATGCTGCTGGCCCGCGCCGGCACGCGGGAACGCGAGATGGCCATCCGCACCTCGATCGGCGCCACCCGCGGCCACCTCTTCCGCCAGCTCCTCACCGAGAGCCTGGTGCTCGCCGCCGGCGGCGGCGCCCTCGGCCTGCTCCTCGGCGCCTGGGGCTGCGAGCTCGCGCGCCGCCTCATGCCCTGGGAGCTGCAGACCATCGGCGACGGCAGCGTCGGGCTCGACCACCGCGTCGTGCTCTTCAGCACCGCCCTCGCGCTGCTCACCGGTCTGGCCTTCGGCGTGCTCCCGGCCTGGCGCCTCGCCCGCCACGACCCGAACGACGCCCTCAAGCACACCCGCCGCTTCGTGCGCACGCGCTTCGGGCGTCTCCATCTCCCGGATCTGCTCGTCGTCGCCCAGGTCGGCCTCGCGCTCATGCTGCTCGTCGGCGCCGGCCTGATGATCCGCAGTCTCTGGCTGCTCTCGCGCGTGCCCTCCGGCCTGTCGCCCGAGCGCGTGCTCACCCTGCGCGTCTCCCCGCCCACCATGGAGGAGTACCGGCGCGACCCGCTCGGCTTCGCCCGCTTCCACGAGGGGGTCGTCGCGGCCGTGCAGGCCCTGCCCGAGGTCGAGGCGGCCGCCTTCGGCTCCTCGTTACCCTTCACCTGGAACACCTCCAGCAGCACGGTCTTCGCCACCGACCGCCCCGCGCCCGCCCCCGGGACCATGCCCTCCGGCAACTCCCACATCGTCACGCCCGACTACTTCCGCGCGATGGGCATCCCGCTGCTGCGCGGCCGCGGCTTCGACGGCCACGAGCCGCAGCCGCACATGCCGCCCGACGGCGAACTCAGCGAGAAGTCGTTGGTGGAGATCTACCGCAACCTCGAGATCCAGTGCGTCGTCAGCCAGCGGCTGGCCGAGATGCTCTGGCCGGGCGAGGACGCGCTCGGCCGGCAGTTCCAGATGGGACAACCGGAGCTGAACCTGCCGCGTTTCCGCATCGTGGGCATCGCCGGCAACACCACCCAGCGCGGCCTCGACCAGGAGGTCACTCCCGAGTTCTACGCCCCCATCCGCCAGTTCCCCATGCCGATGACCTACCACCTCGTCGTGCGCTCCCAGCAGGACCCCGCCGCCCTGCTCGCTTCCGTCCGCCAAGTGGTCAAGACCGTCGCCCCCACCGAGACCGTCTACGACGTCAAGGTCATGAGCGAACGCATCGCCGAGCGCAGCGCCGGCCGGCGCTTCAACACCGGCCTGTTCGCCTTCTTCGGCGCCGTCGGCCTGCTGCTCTCCGCCATCGGCATCTACGGCGTGCTCGCCTTCAACGTCGGCCGCCGCACCCGCGAGATCGGCATCCGCATGGCCCTCGGCGCCCGCCCGGCCGACGTGCTGCGCGAGATTCTCGGCTCCGGCCTGCTGCTCGTCGCCGTCGGCGCCGCCCTCGGCAGCCTCGGCGCCTTCGCCGGCGCCAAACTGATCCAAAGCCAGCTCTTCGGCCTGTCAGGAATCGACACCTACGCCTACCTCGCCGCCGCGCTGCCGCTGCTCGCCGTGGCCGGCGTCGCCTGCCTGCTCCCCGCCCGCCGCGCCACCCGCGTCGACCCGCTCGTCGCGTTGAGGACCGAATAGACTGCCCTCCGCGTTCGTCCCCCTACGCCCCCGCTCCCGATGCTCCTCGACCTCCGCCTGATCGCCCGTGCGTTGCTCCGCGCTCCCGGCTTCACCGCCGTGGTCGTCGCCACGCTCGCCCTGGCGATCGGAACCAACACCGCGATCTTCAGCGCGATCAACGCCGCCCTGCTGCGCCCGCTGCCCTTTCCCGCGCCCGACCGGCTCGTCGCCGTCTGGGAACAGACCAGCCTCTTCGGCCTGCACTACAGCCCGGCAGCGATGGCCAACTACGCCGACTGGCGCGCCCAGAACCGCACGTTTCAGGAGATGGGCCTCCACGAAAGCGGCGCGATGCTCCTCACCGGCACCGGCGATGCCGAGGAGGTTCCCTGCGGGCTCGTCACCGCCAGCCTCTTCCTCGCGTTGCAGGCCCAGCCCGTCGCCGGCCGCCTCTGGGCCGAAGGCGAAGACCTCCCCGGCGCCGCCAAGACCGTCGTGCTCAGCCACGGACTCTGGCACCGTCGCTTCGCACAGGACCCGCAGCTCGTCGGCCGCACGGTGCAACTCGGCGGCGAGCCCTACACCGTCATCGGCATCATGCCGTCCGGTTTCGCCATCCCCGGCCAGACCGACGCGCTCTGGATTCCGCTCGGGGCCCGCTACGACGCCGAGGCCCTGAGAAACCGCGACCGCCACAACTTCTTCGTCGCCGGCCGCCTCCGGCCCGGCGTCACCCTCGCGCAGGCCAACGCCGACCTCCAGGCCATCGCCGCCCGCCTCCGGCACGAGTACCCGGATACCAACGCCGACCTCGGCACCTTTGCGGCACCGCTCGCCGAACACGTCACCGGCAAGGTCCGCCCGCTCTACCTCGTGTTGTCCGCCGCCGTCGGCCTCCTGCTCTTCACCGCCTGTGCCAATCTCGCCAACCTGATGCTGGCACGCTTCCTCGGCCGCAGCCACGAGACCGCGCTGCGGCTGGCGCTCGGCGCTGCGCCGCGCCACCTCATGCGCCACGCCTTGCTGGAGGCCGGCGTGCTCGGCCTGCTCGGCGGTGCCCTCGGGCTGCACGTCGCGCTCTGGAGCATGGAGCTGCTCCGCCCGCTCGTGCCCGCGGAGCTCGCCACGCTCGCGCCGCTCGCCCTCGACTGGCGCGTGCTCGGCTTCGCGCTGGCCGCCACGCTCGCCACCATCCTGCTCATCGGTTGTGCGCCCCTCTGGCAGGTCACGCGCGCCGCCGGCTTCGCCGCCAGCAAACAATGCGGCGCACGCACCAGCCTCGGCCTGCGCACCGGCTGCTTCCAGGCTGCGCTCGTCGTCGTGCAGCTCGCCCTTTCGCTCACGCTGATCGTCGGCGCCGGCCTGCTCGTGCGGACCTTCGACCAGCTGCGCTCGGCCGACCTCGGCTTCCGCTCCGAACGCGTGGTCGTCGCCCGGCTCTCCGGCAACGCCCTCTGGCAACACTACGGCCACTCGCGCGCCGCCCGCTCGGGCTTCTACCGCGAGGCCCTCCGCCGCATCGAGGCCATCCCGGGCGTCGCCTCCGCCGCCTTCACCAACGGCGTCCCGCTGCTCCACAAGGGCAACATGGCGCAGTTCGTCCCCGAACGCCCGCGCTCCTCCGCCCCCGCTGGCGAGTCGGTCACCGTCAACCGCCGCTCCGTCTCCCCCGGATACTTCGCCACCCTCGGCGTGCCCCTGCTGCGCGGCCGCACGCTCGCGCCCACCGACACCGAGGGCCAGCCGCCTGTCGTGGTCGTCAACGCCGCGCTCGCGCGCACTCTCTGGCCCGACCTCGAAGATCCCGTCGGCCAGCGTCTGCGCAACGGCGACGGTCCGTGGGCGACCGTTGTGGGCATCGTCGGCGACATGCGCCAGAAGGGCATCGACCGCGCCGGCGCGCCCGAAGTCTACTTCTCGTGCGACCAGCTCTGGGAGCCGGCGGCCCAGCTCGTCGTGCGCACCGCCGCCGACCCGCTCGCCGTCGCCGCACAACTGCGACGCGAGCTCGCGACCGTCAATCCCGGCCTGCCCGTCGTCGAGACCACGACACTCGAGGCCATCGTCGACCGCGAGCTTGCGCCGCGCCGGCTCCAGACGCTGCTGCTCGGTCTGTTTGCCGGGCTCGCCCTGCTCGTCGCCGCGCTCGGGCTGTACGGGGTCGTCGCCTACTCCGTCGTGCAGCGCACCCGTGAGTATGGCATCCGTGCCGCGCTCGGCGCCAGCCGCGGCGTCATCCTCGCCCACGTCTTCAGCCGCAACCTGCGGCTGCTCCTGCCCGGTCTCGGCCTCGGACTCGCGATCGCCCTGCTGCTCACCCGGCTGATGGCCGGCCTGCTCTACGGCATCGCCCCGCACGATCCGCTCACCTTCGCCGCCGCGATCGGACTCCTGCTGCTCAGCGCGCTGCTCGCCTGCTGGCTGCCCACACGCCGCGCCACCCGCGTCGACCCCATCGTCGCCCTGCGTGCCGAGTAACTTTCCCTCCATGCTCCAGGATCTCCGCTTCGCCCTGCGTCTCCTCGCCCGTGCCCCCGGGTTCACCGCGCTCGCGGTGTGCAGCCTCGCCGCCGCCATCGGCGTCAACTCCGGGATCTTCGCCATCGTCGACGCCGCCTTTCTGCGTCCCTTCATCGCCCACCGGCCCGAGGAGGTCGTCAACCTCTTCACCGCCCGCCAGGAAGCCGAACGCGACTTCCGCCAGTTCTCGTACGCCGAGTTCGGCGCGCTCCAACAAGCGAACGACGTCTTCGCCGACCTCGGGGCGATCGAATACACCTCCGTCGGCGTGGGCCTCGGCGAGACCGTGCGGCGCAGCATCACGTTCCTGGTCGACGACGGCTACTTTCGCATCCACGGAGCGATGCCGGCCCAGGGCCGCTTCTTCACGGCCGAGGAGTCCCGCGCCGGCGCGGCGATCCCGGTGGCGGTGCTCAGCGATGTGCTCTGGCGCCGTCTCGGCCGCCGCAGCGACATCATCGGCAGCCCGCTGCGCCTCAACGGCCACCTTTTCACCGTCGTCGGGGTGATGCCGCGCACGTTCAGCGGCGGCAACGCCGTCGTCGGCCCGGAGCTGTGGCTGCCGCTGGGTGTTCGGGATCTGGTTACTGCGTTCACCGACTCGCGGGCGAGCGGCCAACGGCTGGAGGACCCGCGCAGTTTCGAGCTGAATCTCGTCGGGCGCCTCCACCCCGGGCTGACGCCCGAGACCGCGGCGGCGCACCTTCCGGCCTTGGCGGCACGGCTCGACTCCGTACGCGCAGACCCGGCCGCCGGACCGCGCTCGTTGCTGGTTCAGCCGCTGCCGCGGTTCAACATCAACACCGCCCCGAGCCAGGAGGAAGGCCTCGGGGTGTTCGCGGGGCTCCTGCTCGGTCTGGCCGGCGTGGTGCTGCTCATCGCCTGCCTCAACCTCGCCAATCTCATGCTCGCCCGCGGCACCGCCCGCGCCCGTGAGTTCGCCGTCCGCTCGGCAGTCGGCGCCACCCGCTGGATTCTCATCCGGCAGCTGCTCACCGAGGGCTTGGTGCTGGCGCTGGCGGGCGGCGCGCTCGGTCTCCTCGTTTCCGCCTGGGCGAACGCCCTGCTCATCGACTCCGTCGCGCAACTGCTCAGCACCCTGCATTTCGCCATCGTGCTACCGCTCGAGCCGGATCTGCGGATCGTCGGGGCGACCTTCGGTTTCTGCACGTTGGCCACGCTCCTCTTCGCCCTCGTGCCGGCATGGCGGGTGTCGAAACCGGACGTGACCGTCGCCCTCAAGGCGCAAGGCGACGAGGCGCACGGACGACGCACGTTCTCCGGCTTCTTCGCGCCGCGGCAACTGCTCGTGATGGCCCAACTCGCGTTGGCGCTCACGCTCGTCTTCAGCGCCGGACTGTTCTTGCGCGGCGCACTCGCGGCCAGAACCGTCTCGCCCGGTTTCGATCCGCGCGGCGGCCTGGTCGCCGAACTCGACTACTCGTTGCTCGCGCTCGACCGCCCCGCCATGCGGCAGCGCAGCCGCGCGGCGTTGGATCAGGCTGGGCGCCAGCCCGGCGCCCAGCGCGTCGCGCTCGCCACGTTGTTGCCGTTCGGCGCACTCAACGACACCCGCGCGCTCAGCGCCGTGGGCGGCGCCGTCGGCCAGGACGGCAAACCCCAGTTTGCCAACGGCCTCTTCACCGCCATCGCCGGCGACTACTTCGCCACGCTCGGAGTGCCTCTGCTGCGCGGGCGCGGCTTCACCGCCGCCGAGGAGGACGATCCCGCCGCCCGCGTGGTGATCCTCGACGAAACCATGGCCCGGCGCCTCTTTCCCGACCGCGACGCGCTCGGCGAGCACGTGCAGTTGTCGACCCCGGAGAGCGACGGTTCGCGCCCTGAGCTCGAGGTCGTGGGCATCGTCGCCGCCCATCGGCACGACATCCTCGCCGCCGAACCGCCCAGACGCCTTTTCGTGCCCTTCGCCCGCGGTTTCGCCGGCGGCGCCTTCCTCCATGTGCGTATGCAACGTTCGGACGCCGGCGCCCTGGAGTCCTCCGTGCCGGCCCTGCGCGTCGCGCTGCGGAGCGCCGACCCCAACCTGCCGCTGCTCGCGCTGCGGACTCTCCCCGACCTCGTCGAGTCCAATGTCGGCTTCTGGGTCGTGCGCCTCGGCGCCATCCTCTTCGGCGTCTTCGGTGGCATCGCACTGGTGCTGGCCGTGGCCGGGGTGTACGGAGTGAAGTCCTACGCGGTGGCCCGCCGCGAGCGGGAGATCGGTATCCGCATGCCGATCGGGGCGCGTCCCGCCGATGTGCTGCGGTTGTTCCTCGGCCAGGGCATCCGGCAAACGGCGTTGTCCCTCGGCGTCGGTCTCCTCCTCGCGGTGGCCGTGGGCCACGCGCTCTCGGCGCTGCTCTACCGGGTGAGCCCGTTCGATCCGTTCGTGCTCGGCGGCGCCACCGCCCTGCTGGCCACCGCGGCGGTCCTCGCCGCCTGGATCCCCGCCCGCCGCGCCACCAGGGTCGACCCGATCGTCGCGCTGCGCGCCGAATGAACTATTTCCCCAGCACCTCGCATCTCCCTCCTGCCATGAACCTCGTGTATCCCCGTCGCCTCGGCCTCTGCCTGGCTCTGCTCGCCTTCGGCGCCGTGCTCCGGGCCGACAGTCCGTTCGCTTCCGTCGAGACCACCAAACGCGTCGTCCGCCTCGACGGCACCTGGCGTTTCGCCGTCGGCGACGATCCCGCCCGCGCCGCGCCCGGCCTCGACGACCGCCAATGGTCCAAGATCGACGTGCCCTCCGCGTGGCAAGAAGACGGTTACCGCGACTACAACGGTTTCGCCTGGTACCGGAAGACCTTCACGATGCCGCGCGGCTACGAGACGCAAAGCCTCGTGCTCCTGCTCGGCCGCATCGACGACACCGACGAGGTCTTCATCAACGGCCACCGCATCGGCGGGCTCGGCCAGTTCCCGCCCGACTACCGCTCCGCCTACAACGAACGCCGCGCGTACGCCGTGCCGGCCGCGTACCTGCGGGCGGGCGGCGGCAATGTGATCGCCATCCGCGTCTTCGACGGCGGTGGAATCGGCGGCCTCGTCCGCGGTCGGATCGGCCTCTACACCGGCCACCCGCTGCCCGCCGGCCTCGCCCTCGACGGCGAGTGGAAGTTCGCCCCCGGCGACAATCCCGCCTGGAAGGAGCCCGCGTGCGACGAATCCGCGTTCCAGCCGATCATGGTGCCCTCGGCCTGGGAGCACGCCGGCCATCCCGACCTCGACGGCCACGGCTGGTACCGCAAGACCTTCCGTCTCGACCGAACGTACGCCGAGGCGACACTGGTCCTCGTGCTCGGGAAGATCGACGATTACGACGAGGTGTTCCTCAACGGGGTCTCCATCGGCCGCAGCGGTCGCATCGACGACCCCGTGCAGCGCGGCGAGGACCGAACCTACTCGCTCAACCGCGCCTACAACTTCCCCGCCTCGCTCCTCAAGGAGACCAACGTCATCGCCGTCCGCGTCTGCGACACCCACGGCCTCGGCGGCATCTACGAGGGCCCGATCGGCATCCTCACCCAGTCGCAGTTCACCCAATACTGGAACGACCGTCGCAACCGCCCCGCCGACGCCCTCTTCCGGCTCTTCGAAATCGAAGACTGACCGCTCGGCCCAATCGCAAATCGGCAATCTCGAATCGGAAATTCGCCCATGCTCACCCTCCGTCATCTCTCCCGTGTCTACCCGCTCAAGAGCGGTCCCTACTTCGCCCTGCGCAACATCAACCTCGAGATCCAGGAGGGAGAGTTCGTCTCGATCATGGGTCCCTCCGGCTCCGGCAAGTCCACCCTCCTCCACATCCTCGGCCTCCACGACTCGGAGTGGGAGGGCGAATACCAGTTCGCCGACACCGCCGTGCACAAGTTGGGCAAGTCCGCCCGCGCCGACCTCCAGAAGAGGAACATCGGTTTCATCTTCCAAGCCTACCACCTCATCGACGACCTCACCGTCGCCGAGAACCTCGAGGTCCCGCTCTCCTACCGCAACGTCCCCCGCCGGGAGCGCCAGGCGATCGTCTGCGACCTGCTCGACCGCTTCCACATCGTCGGCAAACGCGACCTCTTCCCCAGCCAGCTCTCCGGCGGCCAGCAGCAGCTCGTCGGCGTCGCCCGCGCCCTCGTCGCCAAGCCCAGGTTACTGCTCGCCGACGAGCCCACCGGCAACCTCCACTCCGACCAGGGCCGCGAGATCATGGAGCTGTTCCGGAAGCTCCACCGCGAGCAGGGCGTCACCATCGTCCAAGTCACCCACTCGGCCGACAACGCCGCCTACGGTTCCCGCATCGTCCGCCTCGCCGACGGCCTGCTCGTCGCCAACTAGCCCACCACCACCGCCCACCGTCCACCGGCCACCGCCCCATGACTGCCTTCCGCCGCGCCTTCCGCGCGCTCGCCAAGACCCCCGGCTTCACCGCCACCGCGATCGCCACCATCGCCCTGTGCCTCGGCGCCAACCTCGCGCTCTTCGCCGTCGTCGACGCCG
>JAEWNN010000161.1 GCA_023457035.1 Verrucomicrobiota bacterium | reverse complement strand
CCCGAGTGAAGGCCGTGCTGCGCCGCCGCGCGCCGGCCGCGGCGCCGCCCCCCGCTCCGCCGTTGCCGGGTGTCGGCGCGGAGCGCGCGCCGGCCCCGCACCCCCTCCCGGAGAATGTCACGTATTACGTGACAAATCCCGAAGCGCCGGAGACACGAGGCCGGTCCGGATCTGTGCCGTGGGCGGTCGACGAGGGGCGTTGCCGGATCGTGTACCGCGGGGCGGCGCTCGAGCTGACCGCGACCGAGTTCCGGCTCCTGCGCACGCTCGTCGCGCATCCGGGGCGGGTCTACACGCGCGACCAGCTCATGCAGGCCGCGTGGCCCGACCCGGGCTCGGCGACCGACCGCACAGTCGACGCCCACGTGAAGACGGTGCGCGCCAAGCTCCGGTCCGTGGCGCCGGACTCCGACCCGATCCAGACGCACCGCGGCCTCGGCTACTCGCTCCGGGAGGAAACGTGAACGCGCGCCACACCCCGGCGGAACGGAAACCGTTCCGCTACACCGGAAAGGGGACGGTTGCTTCATGAGCCTGCGCCTGCGTCTCGCGTTGTTCCTCGTCGCCGTGTTCTGCCTCGGCGAGTGGCTGATCGTGCGCACCGCGCTCAACGAGGTGAAGCCGCGCTACCTCGAGAGCATGGAGGAGTCGCTGGTCGACGCCTCGCGGCTGCTCGCGGCGCTGCTGGAGACCCAGTTGCGCGGGGAGACCGTCGATCCGGAGCCCCTGCGCGCGGCCTTTGCCGCGGTGCGCACGCGCGAGTTCGTGGCGCAGGTCTATTCGCTGCGGAAGACCCAGCTCGACCTGCGGGTGTACGTGACCGACGCCGCGGGCCGCGTGCTCTTCGACTCCGACAACGGCCGCGACGAGGGCGCCGACTATTCGCAATGGCGGGACGTGCGGCTGACGTTGGCCGGCGAGTACGGCGCGCGCGCCTCGCAGCAGGTGGCCGGCGACAACGAGTCGCTTGTGCTGCACATCGCGGCCCCGATCCGGCACGGCGACCGCATCGTGGGCGTGCTCGCGCTGGGCAAGCCCACGCGCTCGATCAACACCCTCGTCGCCGCGGCCCAGCGGCGGATCCTCTACGGCGCGCTCCTCGGCGGGCTCGGCCTGCTGGCGGCGCTGCTGGTGGCGGCCAACTGGGTGATCGCGCCGCTCGAGCGGCTCACGGCCTACGCGCGCGCGGTGCGCGACGGGCGGCCGGCGCCGTTGCCGGCGCTGCCCGGGCGCACGCTGCGCGACCTGGGGACGGCGTTCGCCGAGATGCGCGAGTCGCTCGAGGGGAAACAGCACGTCGAGCGCACGACCCAGGCGCTCGCGCACGGCATCAAGGCGCCGCTGGCGGCGGTGCGCGGCGCAGCCGAGCTGCTCGGCGAGGAGATGCCGGCGGAGGAGCGTCGCCGTTTTTTGGAGAACCTGCGCGTCGAGTCGGGCCGGATCGAGCAGATCGTCGAGCGTCTGTTGCAGCTTTCCGCCCTTGAGGCGCGGAGCGGGCTGCGCGCGCCGGAACAGATCGACGCGGCGCCGCTGTTGGCCGAGGTGGCCGACGGGTTTCGCAGCGCCGGGCGTGCGGCCGGCGTCGAGCTGGTGGTGCGGCCGGGCGCGGGCGGCGCGGTGTGCGGCGAACGTGCGCTGTTGCGCGAGGCGCTCGCAAATCTCGTGCAGAACGCGGTGGAGTTTTCGCCGCGCGGCGGGTGCGTCACAATCGCGGCCCGCGGGGACGCCGGGCGTGTGGAGTTCGTCGTCGAGGACGAGGGGCCAGGCATCCCGGACTACGCGCTCGGGCGGATCTTCGAGCGGTTCTATTCGTTGGAACGCCCCGCGACCGGGCGCAAGAGCACCGGGCTTGGGCTGGCGCTCGTGCGCGAGATCGCGCACCTGCACGGGGGCGAGGTCGAGTTGGTCAACCGCCCCGGTGGCCGCGGTGCGCAGGCTGCCCTGCGGTTGCCGGCGGCGTGATGAGGCGGCGCCGCTGGGGATGGCGCGGGAGCCGTTTGTCGAGCCTCGCGTCCCGGGCGGACGCAGACGGTTGCAGCAAGTGAACCTCGCCAAATAGGCTGACCAAGGTGGAGACGGACCGCCGGGCAGTCCGTTCACTCGGCGGGCCCAGCGGTCCCGCCCTACCACACGGCGTCAGTTCAACGCGTGACGCGCCTAATCGAACTTGTGCGCGCGCTGGGCGACCGCGGGCCAGTCGCTCGCGGGGATCAGCGGGCCGAGGTGGCGGACGGTCTCCGCGCCGAGCAGGGCGGCGATGTGGCCGCACGCGGGCAGGGCGAGCCCGCGCAGGTGCCCGTAGAGGAAACCGGCGGCGAAGGCGTCGCCCGCGCCAGTCGTGTCGACGACGTTCGCGAGGTGCACGGGTTCGATGCGGTGGAGCTCGTCGCCGCGGCCGCACCACGCGCCGTCCTTGCCGAGCTTGACGACGGCGCGGGTGCCGCGGGCCGCGAGGGCGCGGGTGTGGGCGGCGTAGTCGGTGGAGTCGGTCTGGAAGAGGGCGCGGATCTCGTCCTCGTTGGCGAAGACGATGTCGATGCCGTGGCCGAGCTGGCCGAGCAGCCAGTCGCGGGCGGCGGCGGCGACCTCGAAGGAGGCGAGGTCGAGGCTGATGGTGCAGCCGGCGGCGCGGGCGGCTGCGAGCACGGCCTCGGCGAGGGCGCGGTTGAAAAGCAGATAGCCCTCGATGTGGGCGTGGCGGCAGCCGGCGAAGTCGGCGGCGGTGACCTCTTCGGGGGCGAGCGTCATCGCAGCGCCGAGACAGGTGCGCATCGTGCGCTGGGCGTCGGGCGTGACAAGGGAGAGGCAGCGGGCGTTGGCGAGCGCGGCCTGCTTGAAGCGCGAGCCGTCGACGCCGACGGCGGAGAACCGCTCGCGGTAGATGCGGGCGTTGTCGTCGTTGCCGAGCTTGCCGAGGAAGGCGGTGCGCAGGCCGAGGCGTGCGGCGTTGTAGGTGGTGTTGGCCGCGGAGCCGCCGGTGGCCGCGGCGGGCGGGGCGGGCAGGCGCGCGACGATCGCCTGCATCTCGTCGTTGTCGACGAGGACCATGCCGCCCTTCTCGCCGCGGACGGAGGCGAGGAAGGCCTCGGGCACGGGCGCGAGGAGGTCCATGATCGGCGAACCGATGCCGATGAGATCGAAGGCGGGAGCGGGGGAGGGCATGATGGGGCGAGGGGGCACGCCGCGCGGCGGCGCGCGGGGCTATTCCGAGAGGATGAGGTTGGTGGCGAGGACGAGTTCGTCGTCGACCTCGACATGGATGTGGTAGTCGCCGGCCTGGGGAAAGGAGCAGTTGCGCAGCTCGTTGATGATGTTGATACGCTGCATCGGGCTGTGCGACTCGAACGGGCGCTCGATGACCTTGAGCATGTTGGTGGGATCGAGGCCGATGGAGATCTTCAGGGTGTGCTGGCCGGGGGTGCAGTCGGTGAGCGTGAGAAACCAGAGCATCAACGGATGCACCACCGGGAACTGGCGGGCCCGGATGTTGGAGAAGATCCCGAGGATGGTGTGCTTGCCGGAGCCGGGGTCGATGTGGACGCCGTCGCAGGTGATCCAGTTGAGCAGCTGAGGTTTCGATTGCACGCGCGGAGCTTCGCGGGCGGGCGACGGCCCGCAACCGTTTTTCAAGCGCGGAGCGGGGCCGGCGCGGCGGGTTGTTCATGCCGATTGCGCACCGGCGGCGACTATGCTACCCCTCCCGGCCCCGATCACTCCGGCATGCAAGACCTCGAATTCAACGAGATCATCGACCTCATCCGCAAGGACGACGCCCGCTACGACAAGCAGGCGTACCACTTCGTCCGCGCGGGCCTCGACTTCACCGTCAAGGAGCTCAAGAAGCGCGACCCCGAGCGCGCCAAGCGCAGCCAGCACGTGGCCGGGCAGGAGCTGCTCCACGGCTTCCGCGCCTACGCGATCGAGCAGTTCGGGCCGCTCGCGCACACCGTGCTCACCGACTGGGGGCTGAGACGCTGCCGCGACTTCGGCGAGATCGTGTTCAAGCTGATCGAATACAACGTGCTCTCGAAGACCGACAACGACTGCCTCGAGGACTTCGCCGAGATCTTCGACTTCGACGAGGCCTTCCTCCAGCCCTTCGAGCCCGAAACCCGACGCCTCCCGTTGCCCGAACTGACGGAGGGCGAAGGGGACGCCAAGGCGTAGGGCGGCCGGCGCGTGCCGGAGCGCGCTGCGCCCGTCCCGCGCCCCGCCTGGTGCCAACGTCCTTCGTACCGATTGCTTCAATTCACGTCTCCCGCTCCCCCTTCATGCCCGCCACCCGCGCCCGCCGCTCCCGCGATTTCGACCTGCTTCGCCCGTTCTGGTCCGAGCCCGTGCACCGCCAGGTGCTCCCCAACGGTCTCACCGTTCTGCTCAAGCCCGACCACTCCTCCGCGCTGTGTTCGGTGCAGGTCTGGGTGAAGACCGGCAGCATCCACGAGGGCGCGCTGCTCGGCGGCGGCCTCTCGCACTTCCTCGAGCACATGCTCTTCAAGGGCACCGAGCGCCGGGCCGGTCGCGAGATCTCCGCCACCGTCCAGGCCCACGGCGGCTACATCAACGCCTACACGACCTTCGACCGCACCGTCTACTACATCGACATCCCGAGCGAACACACCGCCGTCGCCGTCGACCTGCTCGCCGACGCCGTGCTGCACTCGACCCTCCCGGCCGACGAGGTCGAGCGCGAGCGGCAGGTCATCCTGCGCGAGATCGACATGACCCTCGACGAGCCCGACCAGCGCCTCGGCCAGACGCTCTTCGAGACCGCCTTCCGCCAGCATCCCTACCAGCATCCGATCATCGGACACCGCGCGGTGTTCGAGGGGGTGAGCCGCGACGACCTCGTCGCCTACTACCGGGCGCGCTACGTGCCGAACAACCTCGTGCTCGTCGTGGCCGGCCATTTCGAGCCGGCCGCGCTCCTGCCCGTGGTGGAGCAGCATTTCGGCACGGCGCCGCGCGCCCGCCTGGCGCCGGTGTATCTGCCGGATGAAGCCGTGCCGCTCGCCTCGCGCGAGGCGCACCTCTTCGAGGACGTCCAGATCTCCCGCGCCGGCCTCGGCTGGCAGATCCCGGGGCTGGCGCACGCCGACACGCCGGTGCTCGACCTGCTCGGCACCGTGCTCGGCTACGGCAACAGCTGCATCCTCTGGGAGGAGCTGCGCGAGAAGCGCCGGCTCGTGCACTCGATCGAGGCCTCCGCCTGGAACCCGGGCTCGGTCGGCCTCTTCTACGTGTCGATGCTCTGCGACCCGGACAAGCGCGAGGCGGCAGCCGCCGCCGTGCAGGCGGAGCTGGCCAAGATCGCGCGGCGCGGCGTGCCGCCGGCGCTGCTGAAGAAGGCCGTGCGCCAGCTCGTGGTGGGCGAGATCAACACCCGCAAGACCATGAGCGGCCAGGCCTCGCGCCTCGGCCTCGCCGAGGTGGTGGTCGGAGATCTCCACTACAGCCGGCATTACTTCGACCGACTTGCGACGATCACCCCGGCCGACATTCGCCGCGTCGCCGCGAAATACTTCGTGCCCGAGCGATTCACCGCGGTGTCGATGAACCCCAAGGTCGCCACTGCCGGCGCCGTCGCCGCGGTGCCGGCCGCGGAGCTGGGGGATTTCACCGAGGAGCGGCTGGGCAACGGCGCGCGCCTGCTGCTCCTGCCCGACAAACGCCTGCCCAACCTCCATCTGCGCCTCGTCTGCTTGGGCGGGGTGGCGCACGATCTGCCCGCGGCCCGCGGCGCGCTCTCGCTGATGGTCACGCTGCTCACCAAGGACACCAAGCGGCGCACGAGCGACGAGGTGGCCGAGTTGGTCGAGTCGGTCGGCGGCACGTTCAACGAGTTCTCCGGCAACAACACCTTCGGGCTCAGCCTCGAGGTGCTGCCGGGCGACGTCGACCGCGCCCTCGACGTGCTCGGCGAGGCGGTGCTCGCGCCCGCCTTCGCGCCGGCCACGCTGGAGATCGAACGCGAGGCGCAGCTCGCCTCGCTCGCCGAGCAGGCCGACGACGTCGTGACCGTGGCCCGGAAGCTGATCCGGCGGAAGTTCTTCGGCGCCCACCCGCTGGCGGTCGACCCGCATGGCACGGAGGAGGGCACGAAGGCCGTCACGCCCGCGCTGTTGCGCGCGCTGCACCGCCAGCTGCTCGTGGCTGGCAACTGCGTACTCGCCGTGACCGGCGACTTCGAGCCGCGCGCGCTCGCGCCGAAACTGAAGGCGTTCCTCCGGCGGCTGCCCAAGGGCGCGGCGCCGGCCGCCGGCCCCGACTTCGCCGGGCCGCAGGCCGGTGTGCACGAGGAGATCCAGCCGCGCCAGCAGGCGGTGGTGTTCCAGGCGTATCCGTGTCCTGGTATCCGCGGGGCGGACCATTTCATCTCCGAGGTGGCCGACGAGGTCTTCAGCGGCATGGCCTCGAACCTCTTCGAGCGCGTGCGCGAGCAGAAGGGGCTGGCGTACTTCGTGCGCTCGTCGCGCGTGCTGGCGGTCGACACCGGCCTGTTCGGCTTCTACGCCGGCACGGCGCCCGACAAGGCGCGCGAGGTGCTCGACGAGATCGAGGCGGAGATCCGCCGCGTGCAGGAGGGCGGCATCACCGCCGAGGAGCTGCTCCGCTGCCAGACCCGCCTGAAGGCCGCGCGGCGCATGAGTCTCCAGACCAATGGCGCGCGCGCCCTGCAGGCCGCGCTCAACGCGAGCTACGGCCTGCCGGTCAACGACTGGAAAAACTACGACGCGCGGATCGACGCGGTGACGATCGACCAGCTGCGCGACTTCGCCCGGCGGTACTTCACCCCGGCGCAGCGCGTCGAGCTCGTGGTCCGGCCGTAGACGGGAGAGCGGATGGCTCCCCGTTCTGGCACGGGGCGCCGTGGGCGGAGCCTTTGGGCCTATTTCGCCGGCAGGAGGTTCTTCGCGAGGAAGGCCTCGATGCGGGTGTAGAGTTCGAGCCGTTTGTCGAGGTGTGCCATGCCGTGGCCTTCCTCGGCCACGAGGTACGTCTCGTGCGGGATTTTGAGCCGGTTCAGGGAGGCGATCAGCGTCTTCGATTGTTCGATCTCGACGGTCTGGTCGTCCTTGCCGCCGGCGACGAAAACCGGGACCCGGATCCGGTCGGCATGCCGGCCGGGGGAAATGGCATCGAACTTCTCGGGCTCTTTCTTCGGATCGCCGAGCTTGCGCAGCATGCGGCGGTAGACGGGCGAATCGTACTGGTCGTACTTCTTGTCGTTGATCTGCTGTGCCCAGTCGAAGACGCCGGCCATGGTCACCGCGCAGCGGTAGAGCGCAGGCTCGTTGACCACGCCGGAGACCGCGAGGTATCCGCCGAACGATCCGCCCATGATCGCGATGCGTCCGCTGTCGACGAGCCCGGAGGCGATCATCGCCTTGGTGGCGTCAGTCACGTCGTCATGCATCTTGCGGAAGTCCCATTCGTCCTCTTCGGGGAACATCCAGCCGTACCCGGTGGAGCCGCGGTAGTTCGGCTGGAGCACCGCGTAGCCGCGACTGGCGAGGAACTGGACTTCGCCGTCATAGCCCCAGTTGTCGCGCACCCACGGGCCGCCATGGGGCAGGACCACGAGGGCCGGGGGATTCTGCTTCGAGGCGCCTGCCGGCAGCGTCAGGTAGGCGTCGAGTTGCCGGCCGTCGCGGGTCTTGAACTTGACGATGTTCATCGGCCGCATGCGCTGCGGGTCGATCCACGGCGCCGAGTTCTTGAAGAGACCGGCGGTGCGCTTGGCCACGTCGACCCAGCTGTAGATGGTGGGCTGGCGATCGGAGAAGGTCGCGATCAGGAAGAGATTCTGCGTCTCGTCGCTGCCGATGATTCGCACGACCACTCCGGGGAAGTATCCGTCGAGCACCTTCTGGAGGTTGCGGTACTCTTCGCTGAACCAAGTCATCCGCGGGCCGTTGCGCTCGAATGTGGCGCCGAGGATATGGCGGGTTACCGGGTGATGATAGATCCAGCCGTTGAAGTCGTACTCCTGGTCCTGCAGCAGCACCTGGCCGAGCTGGCCGGTGCTGGCGTCGAGCACCTGGAGTGCGCGCGGCTTCCCCTCCTGGCGTGGGCCGACCACGAGCACCTGGCCGGGCTCGTCGCCATGGCCGACGATGTCGATCTGCTCCAGATCCACCGGGCACTTCTCCCAGCGGTTGTTGGCCAAGCGGAACATCGCGAGGCGGCCGTCGTCCGCGGTGAAGCTGTAGGCGAGGTTCCCTTCGCGATCGCCCTGGTAGCTGTAGGTGATGCCCGGCTTCGGTACGGGATACCGGGACACGATGTGTTTCAGGTTGTTCTCCCGGGCGTCGTTCACGTCGGTTCCGGTCGCGGTCGATTTGCTCAGGTCGATCAGGTGCCCGGTCCGGATGTTGGAGTTGACGACTGCCACGCCCAGATCCCCCGGATTACTGGAAAGACTGTCGTAGCTGGTCCACACCAGGGGCTGGAGCTGGTCCTTGATGGGGATGTCGACCAGTCGCGAACCGCAGTACTGGAGCAGGGGATAGGCGCGGTTGAGCGACCCGACATCTGTCGCCATCAATCCGAGACCGTACATCTTCCGGGTCGAGAGGCCGAAGAGCAGGCGCGAGTTGTTCAACCAGCAGGCCGAGTAGATGTCCTTGTCGCCGGCGCCGCCCACGACCTCGAACTTCTGGGTCGCCAGCGCATAGACCAGCAGCTGGTGCTTGTCCTTGCCGGCGGTGATGATCGCCGCGATGTGGGTGCCGGCCTGGTTGATCTGCGGTTGCCGCAGCAACGCCGGACGGAAGAAGTCCTGGGCCGGGATCGGCTCGGTGGCGGGGACCGGGGTCACGCGACTCAGGTCGATCTTCTCCGCCGCGGCAGCGGTGGTGGCAACGAGGGCGAGAAGGCCGATCGGAGAACGAAGGAGTGCTTTGGGGTTTATCATCGGGGTGGGGTCGATGCCAAACCGATGTAGGTGACTTTACAACATGTATTCGCGAGAACCTTGACTGCCGGTGCGGCCGGAAGAGGCGGGGCCGGGCGACACCTCCGGTCCGACGCGTTTCGGCTCTCCGACTTCCGCCGACCGGGGTGGGCTGGAAACTCAAGTAGGCGCTCGGGCAACCGATGGCAAGGGGGCCCACGCCAACCTCCGACTCCTTCAGCCATGCTTCAATGGAGCAGCCAGTATGAGGCCGGCGTACCTTTGGTCGATACGGAGCACAAGGTGTTGTTCGCGCAGATCGACAAGCTCGAGCAGATGACTCGCGAGCCGCAGAATCACCCGGCGGATGTGGATCGCCTCATTCATTTCCTGGGGAGCTACGTCGCCAACCACTTCAGGTTCGAGGAGCAGTGCAGGCACCGATTCCATTGCCCGTCGCACGAGGAGAATCTCAAGGCGCACGCCGGCTTTCTCCAGGGCTTCGGAAAGCTGATGCCGGAGTATTCCGTGCAGGGAGCCCCCCGGGAGCTCATGAGCCAGTTGCACTGGGCCGCGAGCGAGCGGATCCACAGCCATATCCTGCGCGTCGACATCCAGCTCAAGACGGTCGTGCCGAAAGGGTGAGCCGCCGCCGGCAGGGCGGTGTCGCTCAGCTCGAGAACCAGTAGCTGAACTTGAGCAGGAGTGTGTTGGTGGCGGGCAGGCGGAAGACGCTGTGCTGGGCGTCGAGCAGCGGACGGTCGTCGAGGTCGGACGAGTTGCCGGCGTACGACCAGACCAGGTGCAGCGTGGACCCCGGCCGGTAGTCCCAGCGGAGCACGAGGCTCGACTTGAGGTCGCGCCAGGTGAAGTCGGGGTTGTCGAAGGCGTAGGCGCCGGTCGGGTCGAGGACGGTGTAGCGGTTGGCGGCCGGATCGAAGACGGGATCGAGTTGGCGGAAACGCATCGCGGCATCGCGGTCGCGCGGGGCGGCGGCCTCGCGGAAGGCGCGGAAACGGCCGTTGGTCACGTACGGGTTGGCGTAATAGGAGAGCGTGAGCGAAGGGGTGAGGTTGGCGGAGAGATTGAGGGTGGCGCCGAGGGTCTCCTGCCGCATGCGGCCGACGAGATAGTGCGGGGCGACGTCGCCGGCGTACTGGAAGTCCTGGCGGTTGCCCTCGTAGTTCAGTTTGAGCTCGACGTTGTAGAGGCGGCCGAAGCGTGCGTTGAGGCCCGGGCCGAGGTGGCGGTAGTTGCCCGAGCCGTCGAGGGCGGCGCTGTGGCCGAGGCCGAGCCAGTACTGCCAGGGGCGCGAGCTGTCGCTGCCGAGGCGCATATAGGTGTCGTATCCGGCGGGGCGGAACACGGCCGGGCCGCCACGGAGCAGCCGCTGGTCGAGGGCGGGCGGGGTGTAGCCGACCTGGCCCCAATAGGACCAGTTGTTGGGAAAGGTGGCGCCGCCCTGGATGCGGGCGTAGCGGCCGAGGTCGTCGCCGCCGAAGTTGCGGCGGCTGAGGAGCGTGAACCGGGTGTTGTAGCGCCGGAACCACGCCGAAGGCTCGGTGCGGACGTACTCGAGGTGGGCGGTCTGGCGGATGAAGTCGGTGGACTGGAGATAACCGAGGTCGTTGAGCTCGAGGCCGGGGGTGCGCCAGTCGAGGCCGGCGGAGTAGCGCCAACGTCCGCCGTTGTCCTTGCCGGCGAAGAAGCGGCCGCCGGTGCCGGAGAGCGAGGTGGCGGCGGGATCGTCGGGGAGGTGGTCGGCGTCGGGGCGCTGGAAGTAGTGCACGCCGTTCTCGCCGATGGTGCGCAGGGCGGCGGCGGAACCCTCGATGCGGCTGGCGACAAGGCGGCCGTCGACGAAGTACGCGCGGTCGCCCCAGGTGTGGCGGAAGTCGAGGGCGCCGGTCAGCGCCTCACGGGCAAGCTGCGTGTGCAGTTCCGGGGCGTCGAGTTCGCGCAGCGTGGCGGCGAGGGTGGCACCGAGCAGGGTGGCGCCGTCGCCGAGATCCTGCTGGACGCGGGTGGCGAAGTAGTTGGCCCTCGGCTCGACGGCGACACGATGGCGGGTGCCGTCGGCGTCCTCCAGCAGCGCGGTCTCGCGGGCGGTGAGGCTGTGGAGCACGCCGAGGCTGAGGCCGCCCTCGGTCTGGCCGGTGACTTTCGTGGCGGCGAGGATGCGAGTGGTGGGCGGGACGGCCTTGTGGCCGGAGGTGTCGGGGTCGAGCGAGGGCTGGCGGCCGAGGCGGCGCGAATAGAAGAGGAGATCCGCATCGAGGCCGAACTCGAGGGTGTTCTTGCCCTCGAGGAAGAAGGGGCGGCGCTCGCTGTAGAAGGTCTCGACGGAGGAGAGGTTGAGCTCGGACGGGTCGGCCTCGAGCTGGCTGAAGTCGGGATTGGCGGTGGCGGTGAGGGTGAAGCTGCTGTTCAGGCCGAGCTTGAGGTCGAGGCCGGCCTCAAGGCCGGCGGAGGAGCCGGCGAGGAGCGGGTTGCCGGCGGAAGCGGGCACCGCGACGAGCTTGGCGACGGTGTAGGGCACGACCTCGAGGCGGCGGGCCGAGGGCAGGTCGCGCAGGCCGCGGAGTTCGCCGAACGAATACACCAGGCCCGCGTTGTCCATCGGGATGAGCTGCCAGTTGCTCCGCTCCTGGAGGCGCGGGATCCAGCGCCAGCCGTGGAGGCCCCAGGCCTGCTCGGACCGGCCGTTGTGGCGGAGCTGGCTGAAGGGGATGCGGAACTCGGCGGTCCAGCAGCCGGACCCGGTGGCGACGCCCGACTCCCAGACGGCGTTCCAGCTCGAGTCGCCGCCCCAGTTGCGCAACTGGGCGTCGTACTGGTTGCCGCCGAGAGTGAGGGCGAACTCGAAGGCGCTGCGGCGGTCGGCGTAGCTGTCGAAGGCGATGCCGACGACGTCGCCGGCGAGTTCGTCGCGGCGGGCGCGCAGGTGGGGGATCGTGGAGATCTCCGGATCGTGGGCGCGAATGGCGACGTAGAGGTTGTGGTCGTCGTAGCGGATCTTGAGCTCGGTGCGGTAGGCGGCGGGCGCGCCTTCGTGGGGCTCGCGCTGGACGAACGCGGCGGACCACTCGCCTTGGCTCCAGCAGGCCTCCTCGAGTTTGCCGTCGATCGCGGGAGCGGGCGTGGTGAGGCGTTGCGTGGTGTAGACACGTTTCTCCGGTTCCGCGCTGACGAGGAGCGGGAACAGGAGGGCGGCGAGGAGTAACCGGTTTGAGCGGCGGGGGATGTGGGACATGCGGGCGCGAAGG
Source organism: Verrucomicrobiota bacterium (assembly GCA_023457035.1). GTDB lineage: Bacteria > Verrucomicrobiota > Verrucomicrobiia > Opitutales > Opitutaceae > CAJCBL01. The sequence continues at coordinate 7,617 of JAEWNN010000161.1, read as the reverse complement.
TGCTCAAGAAAGAACGGGAGCGGGGGCGCCGGGGCGCGGCCCGCCGTACATCGGCAGCGCGACGGTTGGCTGAAGCTGGTGGGGCGCTTGGCGACCGTGCCGGGTGGGGTGCGATCGTGGCGATGATGCATCGCCCTGTGCGGCGCGGGGGAGCGCCGCGAAGCCACTGCGTGGTCCGGAGGCGGGTGTGGCTTAGCCGGAGTCGGTCAGCCGAGGGACGCGCCCCCGTTTGGCGAGAACCGGCTGGGTGCGCGGGGATCAGCGCCGGCAGATTCTCCGGCTGGGTGCACCGACGGTTTGGCGCGGCGCGGGGCGGTGTCTCCGTGGCGCCACCGCGATGGATGCTCGCGCGGTCGATTCTCGGGGGCGTTTTCGCCGGGTTTTCATGGGGCCTTCATCGTCGCTTCATGCGGGCGTGCGAGAGTCGCGGCATGGAAACGCCTCCGCTGGTTCCCCCGCCGTTGTCTGCTGCGGCCACCTCCAACCGCCCGAAAGCCGGCGCCGCCGGGCTCAAGCTCTGCCTGATCGGCGTGCTCATCGGCCTGCTCTGGATCGCGCTGCTGTTGATCGACGGCGTGCGGCAGGAACGCCTCTGTTTCCGCGAGGAGGCGCGCACCGAGATCGCCCAGACGTGGGGCGGCGAGCAGACGCTGGTGGGGCCGGTGCTGGCGGTGCCGTTCACCTACGCGGCGAAGAGCGCGCGCGAGGTGTTCGATGCGCGGGGAGCGGCGGTGCGGACCGAGGAGGTGCGCACGATCCGCGCCTGGGCCTACTTCCTCCCGGCCGAGCTCGAGGTGTCGGGCCGGCTCGACCCCTCGCTGCGGCACCGCGGCATCTTCACCATCCCCGTCTATGAGACGGAGCTGGCGGTGCGGGGACGTTTCCAGCCGGTGGCGACCGCGATCGGGATCGACGGCGCGGTCTACGACTGGGCCAAGGCGCGGCTGCTGGCCTCGCTTACGTATCCGCGCGGTCTGCGGACGGCGCCGGAACTGCGCTGCGCGGGTGCGGCGGTGAAACTCGAACCCGGCGTGCCGCGCAACGGCTTCGGCGAGACGCTCGAGGCGGCCGTGCCGCTCGACGCCGCGGCGGCCGACGCCGGCGTGGACTTCGCGCTGGAGATGAAGCTGCAGGGCAGCGCACGGCTGGCGGTGGCGCCGGTCGGGGCGCAGAGCCGCGTGACGCTGAAGTCGAGCTGGGCCGATCCGAGCTTCGGGGGGGCGGCGCTGCCGGCGCGGCGCGAGGTCGGGCCGGAGGGCTTCGCCGCCACGTGGGAACAGTCGTATTTTGGCCGCGGTTACCCGCAACAGTGGACCGACGGCGCCGGCCAGGCCGAGGTCGAGTGGCACCAGCTCACCGGCTCGGCGGTGGATGTGACGCTGCTGCAGCCGGTGGACGCCTATCGGCTGGTCGAGCGGGCGATCAAGTACGGGGTGCTCTTCCTCGTGCTCGTGTTCGCCAACTTCTTCCTCTTCGAGGTCACCGCGAAGCTGCGCATCCATCCGCTCCAGTACCTGATGGTCGGCGGCGCGCTGGTGTTTTTCTTCCTCGGATACCTGGCGTTGAGCGAGTTCATCGCGGCCGGGCTGGCGTACGGCGCGGCGGCGGCGCTGAGCACGGCGCTGGTGACCGGCTACAGTGCGAGCGTGTTGAAGACCGGGAGCCGCTGTGGGATCGTCGGCGGCGGGCTGGCCGGCACCTACGCGTACCTCTACTTCATCCTGCAGCTGCAGGACTACGCCCTGCTGGCGGGGACGGCGGCGCTTTTCCTCCTGCTCGGCGTGGGCATGTGGGCGACGCGCAAGATCGACTGGTACGGCGGGCGGTGAAGCGGCGGGCGACCACCATCCGGGCCCGCGGGCCCGGATGGTGGCGGAGCGCGGCGGCGGGCGCACTCAGGTGTTCTGCAATTCGTAGCTGAGGATGCTCAGCGCGTACACCGCGGCGGTCTCGCAGCGCAGCACGAGCGGCCCGAGGGTGATGGGCTCGAAGCCGGCGTTTTTGGAGATGCTCATCTCCGCCGGCGTGAAGTCGCCCTCGGGGCCGACGAGCCAAAGAACCTTCTGTGGCGCTCGGCCCTTCTCCTCGCGGAAGCGGGCGAGCACGGTTTTGAGGGACTTGGCCCCGGGCTGGAGGCTGGCGATGAGCTTCAGATCGAAGCCCTTGGTGGACTCCATGAAGGCGGTGGCGCGCTGCACGGGCTGGATCGCGGGGAGGAAGGCGTTGCCGCACTGCTTAGCGGCCTCGATGGCGGCCGCGCGCCACTTCTCGATCTTGGTTTCCTCGCGGTCGGACTCGAGCTGCACCTCGGTGCGCTCGCTGACCAGGGGGACGATGCCGGCGACCCCGATCTCGGTGGCCTTGCGCACGATGGCGTCCATGTACTTGCCCTTCGGCAGCGCCTGGCCGAGCGTGACGGCGTAGGGCAACGGACGCATCTTCTGGGGAAAACGCACCTTCAGGCGGGCGTCGCGTTTGCCGAGCGCGGCCAGTTCGCAGATCCACTCGTGACCGGCGCCGTCGAAGGCGACGACGGTATCGCCCACTCGGGCACGGTTGACGGAGACGAGGTGGTGGGCCTCGGTCTCCTCGAGGAGGATCTCCGCCGGTTCGTGGGTCGGGGGAGTGCAAAAGACGCGGAAGTCGGGCATGGTTCCATGCGATCCCGCGGGGCCGGGGGGAGGCAAACGCGTTTTCTGCGCCTGGGGCGCGGACGCGAGGTCCAAAAACGGCTGAAGCGCTCGGTTTCCCGAGCGCTTCAGCCGACTGACAAACTACAAACTAATAGCAACTAGCCCTGCAAACCCTGTAACACTGGGAAAGACGTCGGCGGGTGCGTTTCGTTCAAACTACGGAAACTTTTTTTCGGCGGCGGCGTTTTCTGTGGCATCCGTACCCTGCCGGGCCGGTGCTCCGTCGGCTCCAGAAGTTATTAGCCGGATACGAAAATTGGGTGCGGTCGGCCGCGGCGGAACCGGGCGGCGTTTGGTGGGGTGTCGCGGCCTGGGCTCCGCGGAGCCGGAGCTCCGGTCCCTAAAACGGCTAAAGCGCCCGGTTGCCCGGGCGCTTTAGCCGACTTATCAAACTACAAACTAGTAAGTGATACTAGCCTTGCATACTCTCTTGCGGTGGGGAGAGACGCAGGCCGACGCGGAACGTTCAAATTCGCCGCCGAATTCTGCGGCCGATTCCGTTAACGATTGGCTGGAGCAGAGATGCGCCGGTGCTCGCCCGGCCCCGGAAAAAGAAAACCCGCCATGCGGCGGGTTTCGAGATGGTGCCCAGAGTGGGCACCAAACGACCCTCGCTCCATCGTAGGTAAATGGGCGAAAAAGGGCGCAAGAATGCGCTTGTGTGTGTGGCAATGTGTGGCAGGACTCGGGGCATGAAATACCCCCAAACGCTCAAGCGCGGTTCGGTGGTTGTGAAGGTCTACAAGGTGCAGAGACCCGCCCGCACGGGGCGCCCGGCTCAAACCCTGTTCACCCTGAGCTGGCACGCTGGCGGGGCCCGCCACACCAAGCAGTTCGCCAGTTCGTCCGCGGCAGTGGAGGAGGGGAAGCTCAAGCTCGACCAACTCGCCGCCGGAAAGGTCGACGCTGCCGCCGAGTTGACGATCGAGGACGCCGCGACCCTCGCCGAGGCCCGCCGCCTTGTTGGGGACGTTCCACTAGTCTCCGCACTCGGGGAGTGGAAGCGCGCTCGGGAGCTCACTGGCGGCATGCTCATCCAGGCCGCCGAGGCTTGGGCCGCCAAGCAGGGGACGGCCTACAAGCCCACGATGGTAGGCGAAACCATCGACCGCTTTCTGAAGGCCAAGATTGCCGGAGGGGTGAAGACGAAGAAGACCTACAAGCCGCTCGAACACCTGCGCGCGCGGTTCGGCGGAGTGCTCATGGACACGGTTTCCCCGCTTGCGCTCGGGGCATGGCTGCAAGAACGCTACCCGCACCCCGTTTACCACAACACCGCGCTGACTCGTTGCCGGACGCTTTGGGCGTGGGCCCGCAAGAACGGTTTCTTGCCCAAGGATGCGCAGACGGTCGCCGAGGCCGTCGACAAGGCCCGGGAGCGGCCGAACCGCATCGGGATCATCAAGGCCGCGACGTTGGCCCAATTGCTCGGGATTGTGCGCGCCGAGCGGCCGGAATTGATCGCCCCGCTTGCCCTCGCCGCCCTTTGCGGGATGCGCAGTGACGAGGTGCACCGGCAGCAATGGGAGGACGTCGACTTGAAGGGCGGGCATCTGCGGGTTTCTGGCGCCAAGCCCAACACCCCGGCTTTTCGGCTCGTTCCCATCTGCGACGCCGCGCGGGATTGGCTCCTACTCTGCAATGACCGCAAAGGGCGCGTCTGCCGCAGCGTCGTTGACGTGGAGCGCGTGCGCGACCTCGCCGCGGCTCAGAAGATCGAGCTACCGGAAAACGCATTCCGCCACAGCTTCATTTCCCACGCCGCGGCATCATCGGGCGACATCAACCGGACTGCGCTCGATTGCGGCACGTCGCCGACGAAGATCTTCCGCCACTACCGGCAACTCGTCACAGAGGACGAGGGCAAAGAGTGGTTCACGCTCACGCCGGACGAGGTGGTGCGGCGCGCCAAGGGCGGGGAAGTGTTCGAGATGAAGGAGGCCGCCAATGGCTGATAACCCACTTGTGAGGCATCCGGGGGACAAGCCCGGCGACAGGCTCGCACGATATGCGCGGGACCTAGAACGCGAGTTCGTCAGGTTTGGCAAGATCCTCGGGATTCCGTGGTCAAAGCAGGCGGTGATCTTCACCACGCGGGAGGCAGTCGACAGTTATGAAAGACATCTGGCAGACGCCAAGAATCGATTACGGAATGAATGCCTTACGCCGAACGAGCGGCGGACGCTTGAGGGCCAGAGAAATCGCTTCGTGGACGACCACAACCGCCTTGTGGATGCTGGAATGACCGCCCGCCCCCTCACTGAGCCGGAGGAGCGAATGAAAGATGCTTGGTTTTCAATGGCCGCAATCCGGGACTGTATCGAGAGATTGAATGATCTCGAATCCGCCGCGGTCCATTGTGTTGAGCTCGGCGCTTGCCATGAGTTCTTGAGAAAGCGCGCAGTTGAAGCACTTCCTCAATTCAAACGAGGAGGCCGCGCGATGAAGTTCGTCGCGCTAGATGAGGCGGCGCAGAAGTGCGCCAGCTATGAGAACGCGACCGCACAAGAATTGATTGATAACCTTCCGCAGTGGGCAAAGAAAGAATACGGAATGGCGAATGGGAGCTGGCGGAATCTAGTCACGCGATGGAGGCGGATCCGGAGTTCACGTAACCCTTCCGTGAAGAGGTTGAATCGCTGAGTGTGCAAGAGGAGCCGCGCTTTGTCGCGGCATGGCAACGCAAACCAACACACAGCCGCTCGCCGGCGCGAAGTTCTTGGGGAAGGAGATCGTCAAGCCCATCACCGGGCACAAAGACGACTCGGCATTCTGGCAGTTCGTGCACCGTAACGGCGTCCCGTTCGTTCGTCTCGGGGCGCGTCGTATCGTATTCGAAGAATCGGCGCTCCGCGCGTGGCTCGACTCCCGCAGCGTCGGGCAGAAACGGAGGGCCGCGTGAGTCACTCCCGCCACCTCCGCGCCAACCGGCAGAGCGCGAGCACTCGCCGACTGATTGCCGACATTCTCGGCGGCCGCCGCCGCTCGCGCCGCGCCCGCTTGGACCCGTTCGAGCTACGAGGAGGGGCTTCTCATTATGGGCGCCGCTGACTGCCTCCACGACATGCAGGCCGAGCGCCAGATGGAGCTGGCGATTCCCGCCCGCTTCGTCCCCGAGCGCGCCGAACCCATCACGGCGGGCGAGCTAGTCCAGCAGGACGCCGCCGATCGAGAGCGTGCACGGCGCGAGCTGGCGCGACTCCAGGAAGGGCTGAAGGGCGGTGATGAATGACGGCCGCCCCTATCACTGACGCCCGCGCCGAGCGCATCGTCGCCGGTTGGCTGCTCAACTGCCAAGACCTCGGCAGCGGATCCGACTGGCAACGCGTCGCTGACATCACGCCCGGCCACTTTAGCGCGGACCCTGTCGCGCACGAGGCATTCGCCGCCGCCGCCCAGCTTCACGCCGCAGGCAAGGCCGTTGGGGTGGATTCCGCCGCCGCCGCGCTCCGTGAGCGGGTGGCGCTTGTCGACCTACACCTGCTTGCCGAGGCCGCGCCGACGTCCGCATATTTCGGCGACTCGCTGACAGAACTCCGCGCCCTCCACCGCCGGCGCCAGATTCGCGACGCCGGCAAGCTCCTCGCCCTCGCCGCCGAGGAAGGGCGCGAGCTGGACGAGTTCACCGCGGAAACAATTCGCGTGCTCACCGCGCCGGCTTCCGGTGCGCTTGCCCTCGACGCCTACCGCTTCGACGAATCGAACCCACCGCCACGCCCCCGGCCAATCTACACACTCGACAGGAAGGTGATCGCCACCCCGGGCAACCTCGGCGCCATCATCGCACTGCCGAAGGCCGGCAAGTCTGCCGTCGTGGGCGCCTTCCTCGCCTCCACGACCGGAGACGGCGACACCCTCGGCATCGGCAGCGAGAACGAGCACGGGCGCGCCGTCGTGCACTTCGACACCGAGCAAAGCCCGGCGGACCACCACGGCGTGGTGGCAACCGCACTCCGCCGCACCGGGGCCACCTGCCCGGATTGGCTGCGATCCTACAGCCTCTTGCAGATACCAACGGCAAAGCGCCTGGACGTGCTCGCCGCCGAGCTGGAGCGCGCCAGAAAGGCCACAGGCGGGGTGCACAGTGCAATCCTCGACGGCGTGGCCGACTTCATCGCGGACCCCAACGACCCGGCCGAATCCTTCGCCGCGGTTGAGCGGCTGCACAAACTCGCCGCCGACTTCGACACGGCGATTCTCTCGGTCCTCCACGTCAACCCGGGCAGTGAGTCGGGCAAGACCCGCGGGCACCTCGGTTCCCAATTGGAGCGCAAAGCCGAGACGACCCTCCGACTTGAGAAAGCGGACGACGGCACCACCACCATCTGGTGCGAGCGCGGCCGGCACTGCTACATCGCAAAGGCCGACGGGCACCGGTTCAAGTGGGACGCCACTGCGGGGATGCACCTGAGTGTCGGGACCGCGAGGGAGGAGAAGGTTGCCGAGCGCACCGAACTATTGCGCCGTGTCGCCCTCGACGTGTTCACCAACCCCGCCGGGCTCAAGTACGGCGAGGCGGTAGAAGCCATCAAAATCACCGCAAACTGCTCTTTGCGGTGCGCCGAAAACTACCACCGCGACATGAAGCGCACCGGCATTCTGGTTGCGGTAGGCGGAGGCCGTTGGGGGCTCGCCGGTTACAGCATTTCACCGAAGGCCGCATGACCACCGCAAACACAACCGCAACTGCGGTACCGCAATCACCGCACCCCTTACAGGGGGGTGCGGATGCTGCGGTAGTCCACGGGGATGGCGGGAAGGAAGTCCACAGCCCGCAGATTCCCCCACGGACCCCGGTCCCACGCGCAAACAGCACGCTCCCCGGTTCGTTTCAAAATCCAACCGACCGAAAACACTATGACCGACACCACGAAATCACCGAAACCGCCCGCCCACCTGACCGCGGAAACCCGCCGCTTCTGGG
>JAEWNN010000160.1 GCA_023457035.1 Verrucomicrobiota bacterium | reverse complement strand
CCTTCGTGGCGCGGCCCGCGGCTCCGCTCCTCCCGCGGCCCTTTCGCCGCGGGCCGGGGCCCGCCCCCTTGGGCGCGGCCTGCCTTGGGCTGACGCGTCGCGTGGCCGTGCGCACCTCCGGATTTGGGCTCGGAAGGTTTCCCCTTCAACGAACGGGTGAGCGATTTCAGACCACCGATAATCTTACGTAGCATGTTGGTACAAAGGCTGGATGCTTCCGCCCCACCCCCGGACTGGCAACACAAACCTCCGCGGGCGACCGGCGTCCGCGGGTCGCTCCTGGGGCCGCCTCGGTCCGCGCCCGCCTCGCCACCGGCGGAAGGTTGCGGCTTCCTGTCGGCCGACCGCACCCCAGATGGCTCTTTACGCAGTTCCGCTCCCCCCGCAGGGTGGGCCCGACCTGCCATGACGCCGCTGCACCTCCTCGTCCACGCGGATTCGCCCGAGAACGCCGAGCGTATCAGGAGGGCACTGCGCGCCGGTGCGCCCGGCTGCTTGCTCGAGACACTGGACGATGCCGCAACCGTGGCGGCCGTCCTCGCGCAAAGCAGAGCCGACGGGGTGGTCGCGGCCCGCCCCCAGGTGCCCGGCCCCACTTCGGGCATCTCCCCGGAGTTGCGCCATGAGCTGAACAACCACCTCGGCCTGATCCGCATGCTGGCCGATTTCCTCGCGGGCAGCAACACGCTCGCGACAACAGATGCGGTCCGGGTGCGCGAGATCGCCACCGCCGCCGATGCGGCGGCGCAGGCGCTGCGGGGCACCAAGACCACGCACTGAACCAAGGCAGGCGGTCCAACCGTTCGAGCGCCAGGGGCCGGAGTCGGAAGACCGAGGAGCCGTTGCCCGGAGCGACGGTGCGCTCCGCACCGCCACCGGTCCGCTGTTCGCCGCGCGCCTCTCGTCAACCGGCCCCGTCAGCCCGACACAGCCCGGTCACCCGCGAGTCTCGGCCTGCGCTTCGGACTCCGGACAGGCCGGTCGGAGCGTGCGCCCGAGCACCTCGGCCAGTTCCCCGAGGCGGTACGGCTTGATGACCGCGCCGCAGAACCCGTGCGACTGGTGGTTGAGCAGCACCGGATCGGCCGCGTAGCCGCTTGAGACCAGCGCCCGCACGCCGGGATGCTGCACGCGCAGGCGCTGCAGTGTCTCCAGCGCGCCGAGACCCGCCGGCACCGTGAGATCGAGGATCACCACATCGGGACGACGGCCTTCGGCCACCGCGCGGTTGTAGGCCGCGATCGCTTCGCCGCCATCGCCCACCACTTCGCTCGTCAAACCGAGCCGGCCGAGCAACGTCGGCACCATCTGCCGGATCGATGCCTCGTCGTCCATGAACAGCACCCGACCGCGCAACTGCGGCAGCGTCGGCTCGCCGTCGGGCCCGGCCACCACCGCCCCGGGCTGCGCGGGCAGATACAGCCGGAACACCGCGCCCGCCCCTGGCGGCGACTCCACCCGCAGCGCACCGCAATGCCGGCGCGCGATCGCTTGCGAGGTGACCAGGCCCAGCCCGGAGCCATGGCGCTTCGTCGTGAAATGCGGCTGGAAAAGCCGCACTAGGTCCTCGGGCTTGATCCCGGGCCCCGTATCGCGAACCTCGATCGCCACGAACGGATGCGCCCCCAGGCCGAGTTCGCGGGCCGCCTCGCTGCCCAGGTTGCGGGCGGTGACGGTGACCACGCCGCCGCCCGGCATCGCCTGCACGGCGTTGAGCACGAGGTTGTGCACCACCTGGCCGATCTGGCCCATGTCCACCTCCGCCGGCCACAGGTCGTCGGCCACCGATAATTCGCAGCGCACCCGCGAGCCTTGCCGCGCAAACTGCGCCGCCTCGCGCAGGCCGGGTCCCAGCTCCGCCAACCGCCGCACCGGCTCCCCTCCGGTGGCGAACGCCAGCAACTGCCGGGTGAGGTCACGTGCCCGCCCCGCGGCCTTCTCCGCCTCCGCGAGCCACTCCTGCACCTCGGCGTTCAACCCGGTATCCATCCGCGCCATCGCGAGGTTGCCCATCAGGGCGGTGAGCAGGTTGTTGAAGTCGTGGGCCACGCCGCCGGCGAGCAACTCGAGGGATTCCCGCTTCGCCGCGCGCAACAGCTCGTCCTCCGTCCGGCGCGCCACCGGCGGGGGCGGCGGAGCCGGCGGCGGTTGCGCCGTCACCAGGATCCGGCCCGGTGCGGTCTCGTCCAACCACACCACCGAGACCGGGGTGACCATCGTGCCGCCCGCGGGGCGCTGCAACGCCCAGAGCGCCGTCTGGGGCGCGTCATCCTGGGGCCACGCCACCACCGCCCGGACTGGCCGCGCCACGGAGCCGGCCGCCGCGAGGCGATGACCGGCCGGAAGCGCCGCGCGACAGCCCAGATGCGCCGCAGCCGCGGGATTGCAGGCGAGCACCTCGCACGTCTCCGCGTCGCAGATCCACGCCGCCTGCGCCTGCGCCGCGAGCAACCGCTCGATCGAGATCCCGGCTAGGCGGGCATCCGATCGGCTAGAAAAATCGGCACACATGGCAGTCCTAGTCGGCCAGCCGAACCGGAGCCGGGGCGCACCGCCGGAGCGGCTGCGCTCGTTGGAGAGATGCAGTCTGGGGAGGGGTCGATATGTGCATGTGGGGAGGCGATTTCTTCGCCGGGGGGAAGGCGCACAAGAACGGGTCGTGCCGGTTCGCGCCAGGCGCGACGGCGCCAGAAGTCAACCGCGGTTCCAGTTCCCTTCGCGAGTGTAAAATTCGCAAGAAACCCCGCGCGCGCCGCACCGCTCCGGTCTCACCAAGTTTTCACAAGCGCCCGCCGCGGCGTTTTGCCGCTCGCCGCCCGCCGCCCCTCGGCCCGACGCTGCCGCCATGTCCGCGTCGCGCGCCGCCACCGATCGCCACCAACCCGTTTACATGGGACTGCCGGCCTTCACCGTCCTGCTGCCCCGCTTCTGGGTCGCACTCCCGCTCACCCTCGCCGTCGCCGTGCTCGCGATGGGGCCGATGCTCCCCGGCCCCTTGCGTATCGACCCCGGCCTCACTCCGGCGGCGAACGGCTGGCTGCAGGCCGCGCTCACCACGCCCGTCTTCTGGTGGAGCGGCCGGTTCTTCCTGCAACGTTTCGTGCGCTCCTGGCGCACCCTCGATTTCAACATGTTCACGCTGACCGTCACCGGCACCGGCGCCGCTTACGGCTACAGCCTCCTGGCCCTGTGCCTCCCCACCGCTTTCCCGGAGGCGCTCCGTCACCACGGCCATCCGCCGCTCTACTTCGAGTCCGCCGCGATGATCACCACGCTCGTCCTGCTCGGCCAGATCCTCGAGCAGCGCGCCCACGCCCGCACCGGCGACGCCCTCCGCGCCCTCCTCGCCCTCGCCCCGCCGACCGCCACCCGTATCCGGCTCGACGGCACCGAGGAGATCACGCCGCTCGCCGCGGTCCGCGTCGGCGACCGCCTACGCGTGCGCCCCGGCGACAAGATCCCCGTAGACGGCCTCGTGCGCGACGGCCGCAGCGCCGTCGACGAGGCGATGCTCACCGGCGAGCCGCTCCCCCAGGAGAAACAGCCCGGCGACACCATCACCGGCGGCACCGTCAACACCACCGGCACCCTCGTGCTGGAGGCCCGTCGCGTGGGCGCCGACACCGTGCTCGCGCAGATCGTGCGCCTCGTCGAGGCCGCCGAGGACGCCGCGCCGCCGATCCGGCGCGTCGCCGACCGCGTGATCGATTTCTTCGTACCGGCGATCCTTGGCTGCGCAGTCCTCACCCTCGCCGGCTGGCTCCTCCTCGGCGCGCCCCTGCCCACCGCCCTCGCCCACGCCGTCGCCGTGCTCATCGTCGCCTGCCCCTGCGCGCTCGGCCTGGCCACGCCCGTCTCCATCGTCACCGGCATCGGCCGCGGCGCCCGCGCGGGCGTGTTGGTACGCGACGCCGCCGCGCTCGAACACCTCGCCGCCTGCGACCTGCTCGTGGTCGACAAGACAGGCACGCTCACCGAGGGCCGCCCCGAAGTCGTCGCCCTCGCCCCGGCCGAGGGGACAACCACCGACCAACTGCTCTCGCTCGCGGCCGCGCTCGAGGCCGGCAGCGAGCACCCGTTGGCCAAGGCCGTCGTCCGCGCCGCCGCCGAGCGCCAAATCCCCGTGCCGCCCGCACGCGATTTCGCCGCCGAACCCGGTGCCGGTGTTGCCGCGGAGATCCAGGGGCGCCCACTACGGCTCGGCCGCCTCGCCTGGCTCGGGCTGCCCGCACCCGACCCCCTCGCCACCGCCGCCCGCTCCGCCGAAGCCGACGGCCGCACCGTCGTCTGGCTGGCCGACGCCGAGCGGGTGCTCGGTTTCCTCGCCCTCGCCGACCGGCTCCGCACCGATGCCGCCACCGCGTTGGGCGGACTCCGCCGCCTCGGGCTGGAGATCGTGATGGCCACCGGCGACAATCCTGCCGCCGCCATCCGGATCGCCACCGAACTCGGGATGCCGAAGCCCCACGCCGGCCTCACGCCCGCCGGCAAACATGAACTCGTCGCCGCCCTGCAACACGCCGGCCGCCGCGTGGTCTTCGCCGGCGACGGGATCAACGACGCCCCGGCCCTCGCCACCGCTCGCGTGGGCATCGCAATGGGACACGGCACCGATGTCGCCATCGAAAGCGCCGGTCTGGTGTTGTTGCACGGCGATCTCCACGGTCTGGCGCGCGCCGTGCGCCTCGGCCGCGCCGTGCTGCGCAACATCCGCCAGAACCTCTTCTGGGCGTTCTTCTACAACCTGCTCGGCGTGCCCCTGGCCGCCGGCGTCTTCCTCGTGTGGCCGGGCTGGTCGTTACCGCCGATGTTCGCCGCCGTCGCCATGAGCCTGAGCTCGCTCAGCGTCGTCGCCAACGCCCTGCGTCTGCGCCGGCTCCGACTCTGAGCCGGAAATCGGCAGGCGATGGAGGACCACGAAGACGAAATTGGCTCACGCGGAGGCGCGGAGGCCGCGGAGGATTCGGACAGGCGGAAGGGGCCGTTATCTCCGCGGCTCCGCGTGCCACCACTCTGGAATGCTGGCTCGCGTGATTCCCGGGGACGCCGTGGCGAGCGCGCCCGCTTGGGGCTTCTTCGCTTTTCTTCGTTACCTTCCACGGGCCGAGCGGTCTACTGACAGGCACTCCCCCGCCCATGAAAACTCCCCACCTCATTCTCCTGCTCGTCGTCGCCGCTTCGGCGCTCACCGGCTGCAGCACGATTTCGAGTCGCATCGACCAGAGATCCGAGGTCTTCGCCGCGTTGCCCGCCGACGACCAAGCCCGCCTGCGCCGCGGCGAAGTCGCCGTGGGCGACTCCTCCGACATGGTCTACATCGCCCTCGGCGAGCCGACCCGTCGCCGCGAGATCACCACCGCAGGAGCCACCCGCGCCGAGTGGATCTACCGCGTGTACGAGGAGAGGTACGAGGGTCCGCACTTCGCCGGCTACCGCCGCGCCGTCGCGATCGATCCCCGTACCGGCCGTCGCTTCATCTATTTCCGGCCGGAGTACGCCGACGTCTATTCCGGGCACGCCGAGGACCGGATACGCATCGTCTTCGAGGGCGGCCGAGTCGCGGTGATCGAGGAGCTCAAGCGGTAGGCATGGTGGTTCACACACTGGCTTGGCGATCCGCCCGGCCGCGCCTTCGCCTCGTGGGCAACGCGGTGACTTCCCCGCTCAAGCCCCTCGCCCAGAGAGCTGCAGTTCACAGCTCGCCCAACAGCTCCGCGCAGCTCCCGCTGCGATGGCCACACCGCGCGCCACGCACACCCGATCCACGCACCACGGCGTGGATATTAGGACCTCCGTCATCGCCGTCCCCGGATGCCGCGCGAACCCGTCGGCGTGACGCATTGCCGGTCAACGCCCCGCATTAACGACCTGCCGCACGATCGGCGCACCTGAAGACTCCGGTGGTGTCGATCGGATCCAGGATGTTCTTCCACCGCGCCGCCGCCACCGCCGCATTCGCGCCGCCAGCACCTGATCACGCACCGCCGCGCCAAGTGAGCAAAGCAGGCCACGCGCGGTTTTCGGGAAGCGGGCGGGCACTTGCATCGCCGCATTTGGCCGAGCAGCCAGCCAGAGGCGATACCGAGGCAAGGCGGGCTCTCCCGCCGCGCCCAGCGGAGTGCCCGAATGCCCGACGCCACGGTTCAGTCGCAGGCAAGGACCAAGTTCGAGCATCGCCCCAACTGCGACGCTGGTGCGGCGCTCGCGTCTCCTCATCCCAAGGAGGAGATCGCGAGCACGCTGGAGCGATCAGAATCCGGCGTCCTCAAGCACCTTGGAATCCTTCGGATCGCCCGGCCGCAGGAACGCGAAGGAACGCTGCCCATAGTCGCGCGCCATCGGCGTGCCGGGAGGGAAAATCCCCTTGGTCAACTGGTCATGCAGCCGCACTGCCGGGATCGCACTATTGCCGTGACCGGTATAGTGCTGCTGAATGTCATTATTCAGAGGACGCGAGTACGCTCCTTTGATGTGCTGGATTTCGCTGTGGAACATGCCAACAACCGCGCCCTTGATGCAAATGGGACTGGTGGTCTTGTTGTAGTAGGTGCTCCAATCCTCAAGCGCGTGCAGGAAGAACTCGAAGATGGGGTACTCGCCGGTGAGGATGCAGGCGGAGATCTCGACCTGTCCATCCTTGACCTTGCGCAGATTGCTCGAAGTACCATCCGAGCCGTCGAAGGATTTGAGGAAGCGGTTGCCGCGGCCACCGTCGACCACGCTGTATGTGTTGCCCCCGACCGATTTGTTCGACCGTACCGGCTTGCCCCAGGTGTCGGAAAGGATGGTCAATGTATCCGAAAACAAGCCTGCCGAAACCTCACCCCAACCGGGATCATCCACCGCATAATCCGTCGGCTTCGTCCCGGTGATGTTCGTTCCCGTCGCGAAGCTGCCGTCGGAGTTGTAGCTGCCGATCAGGTAAAGCGGAGCGTTGGTCGCGATCGACAGTCCGGTGGTTTTGGCGACCGTCGGCAGCTTCTTGCCATTGACCAGCACCAGCGCCGGGATCGCCCACTTGGGCTTCGAGATCTCCGCATAGTCGTAGCTTGCCGGGTAACCACGCAGCGACTTGGCGATCGGAAGGATGTTGTCCTCTCGGTCGGCGCGGGTGTTGTCGGTCTCGGACATGCGGTCCGGGTGCCGTTTCTCGATCGCCGTATTGTCGCCGACCACGAAGGCGTAGGAGTCGACGGCACTCATATCCCCGGGATACGGGGTGTCTGCAATCGTGGCTTTCGGGTCGTAGCAGCGTTTCGACAGGGTTGTGGCCGTCTTCAAGGATGTCGGGAACTCGACGTAGATCAGGCCGTTGTAGGAATCGCCAACCTTGAGCAACTGGCGGAACGCCGCAGCGACGGCCGAGGTGTCCGTGCCATCGAGCACGTCCTTGAGCGCCGCCATATTGATCGTGATCGGCGAGACGCCGCGACCCAGGCGACAGTCGAAGAAGCCATGGCCCGGCGCTTGTTGCGCCGGATCGAGGCTGCCCGACTTCGTCGAGGCGGTCGTCGTATCCGAGATATACACCGGCTTCGTCGCCGTCCCACGGTCCACCGCATAGCCGGCGGCGTATTTCGTGCCAGCATAGCGATATGGGAGCACGAACCCCGTCACATATCCGGCAGTTTGCAACGAGCCCATTCCTGTGGCATTGGCGTGGGGCCAAGTCCCGGAGTCGATGGTTTTCTGAGCAACAGTATCGACGGTGATTCCGTTGTTGATGACGTATGTGCTGGTAGCGCCATCCCACATGATCCTGTACTCCTCGAAGAGGCCCTGCAAATGGGGATTGGCCGCGTTGGCCCCCGCCACCTTGCTGGTATCGATCACGTTCGTCGCGATCTCGTACTGGGCGTTCGCCGCGTCGTTAGGCTCCCAAGTCTGAACCTTCGTCTGGCCGATCACGCCGGGAGGAAGCGGAAGGGGAATCCATTTGTCATCGTCGGTTTCGTTTCGCTCCTTTCCGTAGGCCTTGACGATCCATCTGTAGGTTCTCTCCGTCGTGTCCTCCACCGTAACCGCGGGCGGCCCGGCCATGGTTGAGGTTGTCATCCCTTGATAGTTGGCCAAGCACTCGACCCGGAAGACCAAGGTAGACGCGCGAGCGAACTGAAAGATATTCTCCTCATTGTACGCGTCGTGCGCCGGGTCGGTGATATTGGGGTGCAACAGGGCATAGGTGCCGTTGGCAAACTCGTTGACCTTCGTGGTCACAACATCATCGAGCCGGTATTTGCCGCAACCGGGCGGCAGCATGGCCGCAACGGAGTGCGCTTTGTCCATGAGGTTGCCCTTGAAGGTGGTGAGGGCCTTCTCCTTCCAGCCCGTCATCCGCGAGTCGAAGTTGGTCGCCAACTGTTCATACTTGGCGGTGACCGCCTGGTCGTTCGGGTTGGTGGTGATGATCTTGAGCGACGTGGTATTCGTCGCCTTGAGACTGATGTTCTCCGTATAGATCGCACTGAAATCGAGTTCCGACTCGGCGTTCTCCGGGCAGTAACCGTACGGGTCGGAGCCGCGGCCGCCGAGATCGAAGGATGAACCGCGGTAGAACCGTCCAGCACAGGTGACCAAACCCTGATAAGTGGCGGCGTCGCCTTCATGCGCGTTGAACAGCAGATTGCCGTTGGTGTGCACACCGCCAAGAATGGGATAGCCGCGATGGAGATGAAGCTGCCCCTGGAAGTTGATGGCCTTCTGGAACATCGGCACCTCGTCGAAAGCCATGTACTTCTGGATATAGGCCGTATACTTGTGCTTGCTGCCCGGCATCGATGCGGTCACCCGCGCCACCACGGGGACGGTGGTCTCAAAGACGATCTGGCCGGCCAGGTCGCTGAGTCGCGAGCCGGACACCGCCGGCTGCACGACGAAATCCTGCCTTGGCTCGGGCGCCAGCACCCGCACCGACAACTCGGAGAACTCGATGCGGCTGGTTGCATCGGAGAACCCGGAGGGCGCGGGGATGGCCGCAGTGAGGAACTTCTCCGCAGTCTCCTCGAAATCGAACTCCTGGTACGTTCCCGCCGTCTGGGGAATATAGTCGCTCTTCTCGATGCTTCTGCGCTTCACATCGTTGGCCACGTAGCCGAAGGCATAGTCCATCGCCGTCTCGGCCACGTTGTTGGCCTGGAACTGCAACTCCCGGCGGATCGCCATGTCGCGCTGGAAGTTGATAAGACCGAACACGCTGGCGGTGACCAAGGAGATCGCGAACGTGATGACGAGAACAATGCCGAGGGTGCTGCCCTGCTTGGATGAGTTCATGGCGGAAGAGGGTTGGGGTTCAGGAGCGTAGATAGAATGCGACCTCGATCAGCCGGGTGTCGCGCACGCGCGCGTGCTGCTTTGCGTCCCCGAGATTGAGCCGCATGATGGCCTTGCTCGACGCCTTCCCGCTCGAAAGCGCCGGCCAATAGAAGGCGCCGACTCTCGTTTCCCCCGAGGCCGGTGAAGGGATGGACACATTCGAGGAGACCGCAGTCAGTTTGAAGGACGAGTAATGTTTTTCGAGCAGGTCCTGGACGCTGAGCCCTTTCTTGTAGTCATCGCTTGTGTCCTTCAGCTCGTACTCGAACTTCGAGAGAACCTGCGTTGCCGGGTCGTACACAAAGCCGGTCAGTTTCGAGCAGCACCAGACTCCCGTGGTCTTGTCCGGCAACCGGCGAGCCAGTACGAGAAAGTTGCCCACGCTGCGAGGCGGGTCGTAGGCGCGTACGCCTTTGTCGCCCTCCGCGGTGATCGTCGACTTGGCGAAGTCGCTATAGACAATCAACTCGGTGGCGACACGACTATCGAGCACGAGACGGTTGGAGAGCCCCCAGTGGGTGAGGTCGTTGCCGCTCACATTCGCGGTTTTCATCGCCATCGCCGTGCCCTCGACGACAAGCCACATCGCAAACCCCACGACGAGCAAGGCGACCGCCGAGGCCACCATGATCTCGACGATCGTCATGCCCTTTCGCCCCTGAGCACCAATCCGTTGGTTGTTGGTATGCATCGTGATGGAGGGTTAGGACTGAACCGGAGCTTCCAGCACATTCATGTCCAAGTTCGGGGTGACGAGGCGGATGACCCCGGAATTCCACTTCGTGCCCGAGAAGTTGGCATTCTTCCACTGGTAGATCAGCGCAACCTCGAAGAGCTGGCATTGCGTCACGGTGATCGTTTTGCCATCTTTGTCCTTGGTAATCGTGGGCTGCCGCAGTTGGCTGGTCACCCAGAAGCGCATCTGCACGGGTAGCCGGGTCTGCTTTCCAGTCTCGTCCAGCACCATCGGCAACGTCACCTCGGTCCACGCCGAGTTGGGCGAGAAGGACACCTTCTTCATGCCTTGGGGCGCCGAGGCGTTCGTCGGGTCAAAAAGCTCGACCTCCAATGGGATGGTGGTCGGGTTGTTGTGGCAGACCGCCAAGTCAGCATAGGAAACGGCCCGTATCTGCTCTGCCACACCGACAGCCGTGGTCGTCGCGACCGTCCGCAACGCAATGGCACGTGCGAAACGGGCGTTTTGGATGAACAGCGACACTAGGGATGTCGCCAATATCGTCATGATCACTGCCGCAACCATGACCTCGACCAAGGTCATGCCACGGCTCGCGTCGCGTTCACGGGGGGTACGTGCTTTCATGGGTCTTGTCACCTTGAGGAGAAGGCAGGCCGGAGAATCCGCTGCGCCGATAGATTAGCGCGAATTCGGGCGCATACACAGAGGCCAAACCCAACACATTCGCCTTTAGTGAGACCTCACGAAGACCCTAGCCTTGACATAGGTATTCTACCCCACCCCCCAGACTATCCACCCGCCCACCAAGTTCTGCCACCGATCAGAACTCGATCTCCAACTGAAACCATTTTACTCCGCGGCCGTCGTACGAAACCTCCTCACCATGCCTGCCCTGTCCGCGCTTCGCCGCCTCTGCTTCCCGCTCGCCCTCCCCCTGCTCGCCCTCGCGGCCCACGCCGACACCCTCCAACTCGCCAACGGCGACCGCCTCCAAGGCCGCCTCGTCGCTCGCGAGGCCGGTTCCCTCCGCTGGGAAAACCCCATCCTCGGCGTCCTCAATGTGCCCGAGTCCCAGGCCACCGTGATCCCGGAGCCCCTGGCGCCGCCACCACAGGCCCAGCCCCCGGTTGCCACGGCGCCGGCCGCACCACCCAATCCCGCAGCCAAACCGTCTGCCAAGCCCAAGTCCAAGACCACCATCGAGTCGGGCCTCTCCCTCCAATCCGGCCGCAACGACCGCGCCGACATCAACCTGCGGCTCGAGTCCACCTACGAGCGCCGCCACAACACGTTCCGCACCCAGGCCAAATACCTCTACTCGAAGGCCTCCGGCGCCGTCACCACCGACCGTACCGAGGCCTCCTTCCGCTGGCGCCGCGAACTCGCCTCGCGTTGGTTCGGCCAGACGAACACCGCCTACCTCTCCGCCAAGGTCAAGGGCATCGACCACAACGTCGAACAGAACCTCGGCCTCGGCTACCGCCTCCTCAAGACCGAGCGCACCCAAGCCTCGCTCGGCGCCGGCGTCACCGGCCAGTACCGCGAGATCGCCGACGTCGACACCGGCCACGGCCTCTTCGGCGAGGTCTTCCAGGACTTCACCATCAAGCTCACCCCGCGCCTCGACTTGGGCGAGGATTTCGCCCTGTTGTACTCACCCAGCAGCCGCGGCATCCGTATCCGGCCCGACGGCACCGCGCAGGTGATCGACGAGACCGTCGCGGACTACAAGCACACCCTCAAGGCTTTCCTGCGCGGCAAGCTCACCGAGACGCTCAGTCTCGTCCTGCGCTACGAGTACGAGTTCGACAACACCTACGTGAGCCGCAGCGAGAAGTCCGACCAGCGCATCACCACCACCCTCGGCTACACGTTCTGAGCGGGGCGGAACACAGGGTCCCTGTCCGTCCTGGCTTTGTTCCATTCCCTACCGTACGTCGTCCGCAGAATCCAGATTCAGGAACCTGCGCACAAGCGCTGAACGGGAGCCGGCTTCGCCGCGTCGTGGCACGGGTATCCAGACCCGTGTCGCCGCCGGAACCTGTTCGTCATCATCCAGCCAACTGCGCCGATCCCATCGGGTCGGGAGACCCGTGCCACCGGCCGCAGACCTACGGCATCGCCCCCGCGCCGCCGGCGCCCGGTCCGCCCCTCGCGTCCCTCCGCTGAACCTGTACCACCCAGCACACGAAAAAGGCCCGAACGAATTCGGGCCCTCGGCCTCCGGCTCCCGTCGCTCGCCACTCGACGTTCGCCGTTCGCCTCTTGTCCCCATCAGCGCGCCGCAGCCGTGGCCAGGCAGCGTGGGGTGCGAGCTTGCTCGCACCGCTTGCCTCGAGCGACGCCCCACGGTCTGAGCAAGCTCAGACCCTACAACCGGAAGTTGGAACCTGTCGCAGTGAAACCACTGCCAATCGAATCGTCGCGCCTCAGCGCTTCTTCTTCGCCGCCGGTTTCTTGGCCGCCGCCGGAGATTTTTTCGTCTTCGCCGGCGCCTTCTTGTCCTTGGCGGCAGGTTTCTTGGTCGCGGACTTCTTGGCCGCCGGCTTCTTGGCCGTCGCGATCTCCTTTTTCGCGGCAGGTTTCTTGGCCGCAGCTGCGGTCTTCTTCGCGGCGGGCTTCTTGCGGGCCGGCTTCGCCTTCTCCGCGGCGGCCGCCGGCCGCTCCTCCTGGAACCCGAGGGCGACATTCAGCGGCAGTTCGCGCCCGTCGCGCCAGAGCTGCTCCAGCCCGTAGCGCGACCGCGCCTCGGCCGTGAAGAGGTGCACCATGATCTGGTAGGCGTCGACCACCAGCCAGCCGCTCGCCTGGTTCTTGTCCATGCCGGCGATCTTCGCGCCCTGCGCGTCGAGCACCCGCTCCACCTCGATGCGCATCGCGCGCAGGTGCGGCTCGGCCAGACCCGTGGCGACCACGATGTAATCGGTGATCGACGACAACCCGCGCACGTCGATGATCCTCAGGTCGCCAGCCTTCTTGTCGTCGAGGCCTTTGCAGACCAGCGCCAGCAACTGCCGCTCGCGCGACACGGTTTCGGGGATGTGTTTCGTCATGGAATGGTTCGGTACAGCGATTGCGCTTCGATAAACTCGGCCACTTTCAACGGCACGAAGGGCCACAACGGCAAGCCTCGGTTCGCGCGCTCCCTCAGTTCGCTGGAGCTCACCGCTACCGCATGGCCCGCCACCCGGTGCAGCCGCAGCCCCGGAATCGGCGGCGCCGCCGGTGCATCCACCCCGGGGCGCGCCAGGTGGGCGAATGCCACCCGTTGCACCAGTTCGCCGATATCCTTCCACTCGGCCAACCGTGCCAACTGGTCGGCCCCGATCACCCAGAAAAACGTCGCCCCGGGATACCGCCGCCCTAGCTCGCGCACCGTCTCCACCGTGTAGCTCGTGCCACCCCGCCGCAGTTCCAGGTCGAGCACACCGAACCGCGGGTCGTGTCCGATCGCCAGCCGCACCATCTCCAGCCGCTGCAGCGGCGTCGCGATCAGCTCGCGCGCTTTCAGCGGCGACACCGCCGCGGGGATGAACTCCACTCGGTCGAGCCCGAGGCCTTCCAGCGCATCCTGGGCGATGACGAGATGACCGAGATGGATCGGGTCGAACGACCCGCCGAGGAAGCCGATCTTCATCGCCACGGGAGAAACAGCCGCGGCCGCTCACCCGCCGGCGCACCGGGCGGCTGGGTCGAGGAGCTGGGCAGCGGCGACATCGCCGCCACCTTGCCCGCCCCCTTCGCCGCCGCAAGGCCGTTCTACCCATTGCCCTCGTGGCACGGATCTCCAGATCCCTGATCCCGTCTCCTCCGCCGCCTTCCAGTTTCGTCCTTCGTTTCCCAGCATTCAGCCCTCCGCCCTCCGCATCCCAGCCTCTGCCGCCCGTCACCCGCCCCCCTCGCCACCCGCTCCTGCCTTCGCGCTTTGCGTTCCGATCCTCCGCAATCCGCATTCCGCGATCCGCAACTCCTCCGCCCCGTTCCACCGCGTCCCGATCTTTCCAACCGCCCCAGTTCACCGTTGCCGCCCCGTCGCGCGTCCGATTTCTTCGGCGACGTTTACCAACCCCCTCCCAACCATGGCCGTCGCTCTCATCGTCATCCTCGCCGTCCTCCTCGGGCTCGCCCTCGTCGCCGCGCTCCTCGTCGCCGGCATCTACAACCGGCTCGTCACCCTGCGCAACCGCTTCAAGAACGCCTTCGCTCAAATCGATGTGCAGTTGAAGCGTCGCTACGACCTCATCCCGAACCTCGTCGAGGTCGCCAAAGGCTACCTCAAGCACGAGCGCGAGACCCTCGAGGCCGTCATCAAGGCCCGCAACATCGCCTTCGCCGCCGCCCAGTCCGCCGCCGCCAACCCGGCCGACGCCGCCGCCATGAAGGGCCTGCTCTCCGCCGAGTCCGGTCTCGGCGGCGCGCTCTCCCGCCTGATGGTCGTCGCCGAGCAGTATCCGGACCTCAAGGCCAACCAGAACATGGCCCAGCTCACCGAGGAGCTCACCTCCACCGAGAACAAGATCTCCTTCGCCCGGCAGGCCTACAACGACTCCGTCATGGTCTACAACAC
>JAEWNN010000159.1 GCA_023457035.1 Verrucomicrobiota bacterium | reverse complement strand
GTTCCGGGGGGCGGGTGGCGGGGCCGCCGGCGACACGGCCGCGGGCGTGGGCTCGCCGGCGCGCAGCGCGAGGGCGCAGGCGAGCGGGAGGAGCGCGGCGGCGAGTGTGCGAGGTCCGAGCACGGGGCGGAATGTGGCGGTGGGACCGTGCGGAGTCGATGCCCGTTCCACCGTGGCCGGATGGTGTACGTCGACAGGGGCATTGTCTCGCCATGGCGGCCCACGCCGGCCAAAGTCCGGGCCTTCATCGCCACCGCCCGCTGGTGGCGGCCCTTGCCCCGTTCCGGGTGCGCCCAACCCATTACCGCCATGCCTATCCTCAACCTCCGCTTTCTGAAAACACGTTCCTGGATCTGCCTGCTCGGGCTGACGGCCGGCGCTTGCGCCTCGGGCGTGAATCCCGGTGTGAACCATGAGCCCCTGCCGCCGTGGAACGAGAACGGCCGCATCGGCCACCAGCAGCTCGTCGAGAAGGCCAAGCAGGGGCAGATCGACGTGTATTTTCTCGGCGACTCCATCACCCGCCGCTGGGGCGCGCTCGACTACCCCGAGTTTCTCGCCCACTGGAAGCAGAACTTCCACGGCTGGAACGCCGGCAACTTCGGCTGGGGCGGCGACTCGACCCACCAGATGCTCTGGCGCCTGCAGAACGGCGAGTTCGAGGGCCTGAGCCCCAAGGTGATCGTGCTGCTCGGCGGCACCAACAACATCGGCGACAAGCCCCTGCCCGGCGCGGCCGACGACACCGTCGAGGGCATCCGCGCGCTGCTCGACACCCTGCAGGCCAAGGCGCCGCAGGCGACGATCGTCCTGATGGCAATCTTCCCGCGCAACGACAACCCGGAGTCGAACCGGATCGTGGCCGAGGTGAACGCGCGCATCGCGCCGTTCGCCGACGGGAAGCGGATCCGTTTCCTCAACATCAACGACCGGCTCGCGGACCAGGACGGCACGCTCTTCGCGGGCATGACGGTGGACAACCTGCACCTCAGCGTGAAGGGCTACGAGATCTGGGCGAACGCGCTCAAGCCGGTGCTCACCGAGCTGCTCGGCGAGCCCGCCGCCGAGGACTTCGCGCCCCCGCCCACCGGTGACCCGAGCGCGCTGAACAAGAAGTGAACGAAAGACCCGGGTGCGAGCCCGGGGTTTTCGGGCGGCTCGCGTTAGGCGCGGGTGCCCCGAGACTCATCGCATGAACTGGAACCGCATACTGCTGCTGCTGTGGCTGGCCGGGTGGGGGTTCCTGGGCCTCTCGGTCACGGCCAGGCAGTTTGGTCCGGAATACGGAGTGCTCTTCTTTTTCACCGTGTTCCCCGTGGTGCTTTTCATCGACACCATCAAGCGGGACCACGTTCGCAGACGGACGATGTCCGGATTCGTGATGTCTCTCGGGCTTCTGGTCGGGTACTGCGTGATCGAACAGTTCCTGGAGTCGACCCGTGCCTGGATCGGTGGCGCGATCGGGCTGATTCTGTCATTGGGGCTGCATGGTCTGTTTGACCGCCTGATCCGTGGTCTCGCCAAACAATCGGAGGGACTCTGAACGATCTCCTGCGTCCGCGCAGTGACGTCGATTGGCCATCCGGGGGATTCGGAGGGTTTGGGCTCGAGCGGAAGGAGAGGAATCGGGGCGGCCTGAAGGCCCGCCCCACGACCGGACCGAGGCGCACCCGCGCTCCGCGCCACCCCGCGCCGGCTACCGGCCGCCGGCCAGGCGCGCCAGCTGCACGGCGAGCGGTTCGGGCCTGGTCCGCAGCGCCTCGCTCAGCGGCCGCAGGTCCAGTGAGAGGTCGCGCTGCCGCGTGGCCGCCAGCGGCGTGCCCGCGAGCTGCGCGGGCACGATCAGCCGCGCGGGGTCGAACCCGAGGCGGTGCGCCAGCGCCCGGCCCAGCTCGTAACGGGAAACCGGTTCCGCGCCCGCCCAGTGCAGCACGCCGGCGGCCGCCGCGGGGACGCATAGCTCCAGCAGCGCCGCGGCGAGGTTGTCGGCCATGCACACCTGCCGGATCTCGTCGGTGAAGAGGCGCGTCGGGCGCCTCTCGGCCCAGTCGCGCAGCAGCCGTTCGTGCACGCTGCGCCGGCCGGACGGGCTGTGGCCCAGCAGCAGCGGCACGCGCACCACCGCCGCGCGGTCCGGCGCGGCCACCCGCACCGCGCGCTCTGACTCCGCCTTCTGGCGACCGTAGAGCGTAAGCGGCGCCACCGGGTCGTGCACGCCGTAGGGCGCGCGGGTGCCGTCGAACACCTGCTCGCTGGAGATGTGCACGAGTCGCACGCCGAGCTCGGTCGCGAGTTCCGCCAGCCGCCGCGGCAGTGCCACGTTGAGCGCCGCCGCGCGGTCCGGTTCGCGGTCGCACTGCGCCGGTTCCGCGAGCGCCGCGCCGTTCACGATCGCCTCCGGGCGGGCCGCCCGCACCGCCGCCGCGAGCGCCCCGAGATCGGTGAGGTCGAGGCGGAGCTGCCGCGTCAGCCCCGCGATCGGCGCGCCGCTCCACGAGCCCACGACGCCGAGCACCTCGTGGCCGGCGCGCGCCGCCACCGCGGCGAAATTGCCGCCGAGCAGCCCCGAGGCGCCGGTGAGGAAGATTCGCATCGTCCGCGATCCTCGTGGCGGACACCGGTCGCCGCCAAGACCGGAAAGCCACGCCGCCGCGCGGAGACTCTGGTGCTTGAGCGCGAATCCGGAAACCGGTCCAAGCCGCGGAGAGGTGGAACCGCTGCTAAACGCGGATGGACGCCGATGAATCCCGGAAATCCCCCTACGCCGCGCCCGCCCGCACCGTCCGTCGCCTACCGCCTACCGGAAACCGGCTACTGGCTACCGTCCCCTACTCGTCGCCGACCACGATTGTCGGGCTCACGTGCCAGGCGAGCGTCCACGGCGTGCCGCGCGGGCCGCGCTCGAGGCAGAGCACCGCGCCCTTCTGGAACTCGACCCCGCCGTTGCCCAGGCCGAGGAGCTGGCCGGCGAGCGAGGAGAGGAGCGGCTCGTGTCCCACGATCATCACCGAGTCGCCATGACGCGCCAGCGCCGCGGCCATTGGGGCGGGCGGATCCTCCGGCAACAGTCCCGCGACTTCGCGCAGCGGTGCCTTCAGGTGGGCGCTCTCGGCGAACAGCTCCGCCGTCTCCCGGGCCCGCACCAACGGGCTGTGCCAGAGCTCGAGCACCGCCGGCTTGGCGTGCCGGCCCAGCCAGCGCCCCATCGCCAGCGCCACCTCGCGCCCCTTCGGGCTGAGCGGCCGTGCGGGATCCTCGGCATCGGACAGGGCGTGGGCGTGGCGGACGAGGTAGAGCTTCATCGGAGGAGGACGGAGATGCGCCAGAAGGTAGCGAAGAACCCGCAGAATGCAGCGCAACAAACCACCCCGCCCGACGCCCTGTAGCGCTGCGCGTGAGCGCAGCGACCGCCCGCGATGAGCGGGTGCCGACTCGGAGAATCTGGAACTCAGCGTGGACGCGCGCCGGGGCGCGGCCTTGCGGAGAAGCACCATGGCTGAGTCGTTGGAGCGGCTGATGACCACGGATCACACGGATGGGCACGGATGGCCGCTGGATGATCCGTGTTCATCCGTGGGATCTGTGGTTTCGGGTTCATGTTGCTTGAGAGGGAATCAGGAAGCCCGACCGAACCGCGGAGAAGGGTACGGCAGAGCGCACTCGTTCGCACTGATGATGCTCGGCAGAGCACCTTCCTCGTAGCGCGGCGCGTGAGCGCAGCGCCGGCCCTCGCCGTCCTCTGTCCTCCGTCTTCCGTCTACAGGCCTCCGTCCACCGGCCACTGCGCACCGGTTCCCCTCCCGCGCCCGCTCAGGGCGAGAGCCGCTCGCGGCGCCACGTGCCGTCGGGCTGGCGGGTGTAGCGCAGCCGGTCGTGCAGGCGGCTCGGCCGGCCCTGCCAGAACTCGATCGCGTGCGGGACCACGCGGTAGCCGCCCCAGAACGGCGGGACCGGCACCACCTTGCCCTGGAACTCCGCCATGCGCGTCTCGACCCGCCGCTCGAGCTCCTCACGACCGGAGAGCACCGCGCTCTGCGCCGAGGCCCAGGCGCCCACCTGGTTGCCCAGCGGGCGCACGTGGAAATACGCCTCCGTCTCCGCGGCGCTCGTCTTCTCGACCGGGCCGGTCACGATCACCTGCCGCTCCAGGTCGTGCCAGGGAAAGAGCAGCGAGGCGCGCGGGTTGCCCGCGAGCTCGGCGCCCTTGCGGCTCTCGTAGTTGGTGAAGAAGACGAAGCCGCCCCGGTCCGCGCCCTTGAGCAGCACGGTGCGCGTGGAGGGCTGGCCCGTGGCGGCGTCGGCCGTGGCGACGACCATCGCGTTGGGCTCGCGGATACCACCCTTCACCGCCTCCGCGAACCAGCGCTCCCACAGGGGCCACGGGTCGGCGGCCGGGGCGTCGGCCTCGGCCAGGCCGGCGAGGGAGTACTCCCGGCGCATGTCGAAGAGGCTCAGGCGCGCGCGCGAATGCGTGAACAGCTTCCAGGACTTCAGCGCACCGGGCACGCCGAGCAGGTACGAGAGCAGTTTGGGCCGCGGGCCGGACATGGCATCGTTGTGCAACGGCCCGATCCGCCGTGCGAATGCAAAAACCTCGCGCGCCGCCTTGGAACGGCCGGCCGCGCGGGCCCCGGGCTCCGTCGCCGGGCGCGGCGGGCCGACTATGTGCGCCGGGGGCGGCGCACGGCACGGCCGCACTCGCCGCTCGCCTTTCTCCGCGCGTCTCCTCATTTCGCCATCGCCCATGTCTCTCGCCGCCTACGGTTGGAACGCCGCCTTCGCCGCCGCCTTCGCGCCCCACGCCGCGCCGGGCGTGGTGCCTGCGCGCGTCACCGCCGACTTCGGTCGCGGTTGGGGCGTGACGACCGCGGAGGGCGAGATCCTCGCCGAGGCGGCCGGCAAGCTCCGCCATCGCTCCACCAAACGCGCCGATCTGCCCGTCGCGGGCGACTGGGTCGTTGTGGAGCCGCGGGCCGACGAACCCCGTGCGCGCCTGCTCGCCGTGCTGCCGCGCCGCACCGTGCTCTCCCGCCAGGCCGCCGGCTTCCGCCGCGAGGAGCAGCAGATCCTCGCCGCCAACCTCGACACCGTCTTCATCGTCGTGGGCCTCGACGCCCCGGTGAACCAGCGCCGGCTCGAACGTTTCCTCACGGCGGTCCGCTCCGGCGGCATCGCGCCGGTGGTCGTGCTCAACAAGGCCGACCTCCATGCCGACCCCGCTGGCGTCTGCGCCGAACTCGGGCCGCTGGTGGGCGGCGCCCCGGTCGTCGCCGCCAACGCCGTGAAGCGCGGCGGGGCCAGGGCGCTCAAGCCCTGGCTGCGCAAGCGCGAGACGGTGGCCTTCCTCGGCGTCTCCGGCGTGGGCAAGTCGTCGCTGGTCAACCGCCTGCTCGGCGACGAGGTGCAGGCCGTGCAGGAGGTGCGCGAGGCCGACGCCAAGGGCCGGCACTGCACGACCAGCCGCGAGCTGCTGGTCGGTCCGGGCGGCGTGCTGCTGCTCGACACGCCCGGCATGCGCGAATTCCAGTTCTGGGACACGGATACACCGCTGGAGGAGCTCTTCCCCGAGGTGGCCGCCGCCGCCGCGTTGTGCCGGTTCCGCGACTGCCGCCATGGCACCGAGCCGGGCTGCGCCGTGCAGGCCGCGCTCGCGGCCGGCACGCTCGAGCCCGGCCGCGTGACCAGCTACCTCAAGCTCAAGGCCGAACGCGCCCTCGCGGCGACGCCCTGGAAGAAGCGGTGACGCCCCGCGGCGCCGCGCCCCGGCCGGTCGCCGGGGGTATCGGGCGGGGCCACGGGGTGCTGAAACTGCGGATGCACAAAAGCTCGCCAGGGCGGCGGGATCTGGCAGGGTGGCGGGCGTGGCCCGCCGGGGGATGGACCGCCGAGGGCGCCACCCCACCTCTACCCTATGAAATACCGCCACCTGTTCCTCCCTGTCGCCCTGGCGCTGCTCCCGGGCCTCCACCTTGTCCACGCGGCGCCGGACGATCCGCGGCCGCTCGCGTCCGGAGTCGTCGAGTACGAACTCTCGAGCGGAGGCATGGGCTCCACCATGACCGGCATGCGCACCGAGTGGTGGACGGACCACGGGCGCAAGGTGGCGACGCTGGAGAAGTCGACCACGAAGACCGAGCTCTTCGGCCAGAAGAACACCGAGCGGAAGGAGGAGCTGACGATCATCGACGGCGACACCGTGTACACGATCGACCTGCTCCAGAAGACCGGCACCAAGGCCGACATCGGCCAGATGAAGCAGATGGGCAGGGCGATGGCGAACCGCATGGGCGCCACCGAGGACCCGAAGAAGTTCGTCGAGAAGAACGGCGGCAAGTGGCTGCCCGCCGAGACCTTCCTCGGCCGCAAGTGCGACGTGGTCGAGATGATGGGCGTGAAGACGTGGACCTACAAAGGGGTGACGCTCAAGACCGAGGGTGCGATGATGGGCATCACGACCACGCAGGTGGCGAAGAAGTTCGAGGAGAACGTGCGCGTGCCGGCGGCGAAGTTCGAGGTGCCGACCGGGATCGCGTTCGAGACGCGGGAGACGCCCGCCGAGGCGGCGGCATTCCTGCAGGCGCTCGCCGGCGGTGGCGGTGAGGACGACGAGGACGGCGGGACGCCGAACTTCCTCGCGCAGGCGATGCAGCAGGCGCAGGCGGAGTCCGGCGACGACGAGGACGAGGAGAGCGACTGGCCCGACCTCCGCCTCCCGCTTGGGGAATTCCGCGCGATCGTCGCCAATTTCAAGGTGCCCGGCTACCGGCAGATGCCGCTCATGCATACGAAGAAAGAATACGGTCTGATCATGGCGAACAACTCGGGTTCGGCCATCGCGGTGGGAGCGACGCCCGTGGAAGCCGTGAAGGGCCGGGACGAAGACCCCAACTACAAGCTGGTCGCCCGCTTCAAACATGCGGGGTACCAGTGCGAGCTCATCGAGGTGACCGACGAGGGCGACGAGATGGACGGTGAGCCGGTCGGCCCGGTGGAAATCTCGTCCGGCGTGGTGATCCACATGCCGCGCAAGGATTGCGTTCTGGTCGTCACCTCGAAGCCGAAGCGCTCGAAGGCGGAGATGATGAAGCTGGTCGAGATGCTCGACCTCTGAGCGGGCGGATTTCTCCCCGGCCATCCGCGGACCGGTCCTGTGCCGGCCGCGGATGGTCGTCGGGCGAGGGCGGGGGCGGTGGCCGGGACTGCGATCCGAGCGCGTGCCGGCGGGGGGAGGGGAGACTGAAGTGGCGCGTTGGCATATGCGGCCGGCTGCGTATCCTCGGTCGCAAGTCGCAGGGATCCGCTGTACCGGTCCCCCTCCTGCGCGGCGAAACCCCGGTTATCCCATGAATACTCGTTTCTCCTCCCGCCGCGCCGTCGGCGCGGGTTGGCTCCTGGTCGTGTGGTTGGTTGTCGGGTTGATCCCGCCGGTGCCCGCCGCCGACTCCCCGGCGCCGGGCGCGCCGCGAGCCCTCGCCCCCGTGCTGCGCCAATCGGCGCTGGCGCCCCTGCTGGAGCGGGCCGACCGCGAGTCGTTGGTGTTGCGCTTGAGTGCGAAGCAGGCGCCGCAGCGGGTGCTGGACCGGGCGGCGTTCGCCACGCTCCAGCTCGAGCCGGTCGCGGGGCAGCGCGTGCCGGCGGCGGCGTTGTTCGACCGGGCGACTGCGTCGCACCGTGTGCTGGCGGCCGACCTCGCCCGGATCCCGGCGGTGGCGCTTGCCGCGAAGGCGGAGACGCTCGAGGCGGTGGTCGAGTTCGAGGACCGGGTGGTGCTGGTGCGCACGGTGCGGCTCGTGGTGCGGGATTCGGTACAGGCGGCGGCGAGCTCCCCCGAGTTTGCGGGGATGCTGGCCAACGTGGATCGCGCGCGGCTGGCGCGGGCGACGGTGGCCGACCTCACGCCCGCGCAGCGGGCGGGGTTCCGCCGGTTCATGGCGACCGAGTTTCCCACGCTGCCGGCGGGCGATCCGCTGAAGCAGGCGTTTGCGCGGGGCGGTGAGGATGCGGTGCTCCGCGCCGAGTTGGGCGGGGAGGGCGAACTCGAGGTCACCGAGGAGATCGAGGTGCTGCGCGCGCCGGTCGCGGACTGGCGCAAGATGCTGCCCGCCGGATACGCCGGCGGATTGGCGCGGCCGGCCGAAGGGGCCGCGCGGGCGCGGGCGTCGGTCCACGAGGGGGCGGGGCGCGGGAAGGCCGGGGCGGCCGCGGCGGCGAAGCCCCCGGCTGGCGTGGGGTCGCGGCCGGCGAATCCCGCCGCCTTCGATCCGGCGACGCATGTCTTCAGGTACCCGGCGGGCGAACAGGCGAGTGGCGAGCACGTGTTCGAGGCGCCGTTCCTAGCGGGGTTCACACTCGGCAGCGGGTGCGCGTGGGAACGGCGGTGGAAATTCGGCCGGCTGGGCTGGCTGCGGCTGTCGTTCAGCTACGGCCTCGGGCTGGGGCTGCGCATCCCGTTGGCGGTCGACGGCCGGTTGCAGCCGGCCTTGATCGAGCGCAGTGCGCCCGACTGCCCGGCGCGCGAGCTGGAGCTGCGGTTGCAGGCGCGCGCGTTCGACGCCCCGGCGGCCTACTATCGCGAGCGCGGCCTGCCGGAGGCGCAGGTGTTCGAGGGCCGGGAGCTGGTGCTCATGGCCGGCACGCGGTTCGGCTACAAGCTGGTCGCGTTCGGCGAGACGGTCACCAGCGGCTCGCTCGAGGGCCCCGGCGTGGACCGCAGCGCGGACTTCGCGCCGCCGCTGAGCGAGCGGCGCGATCTGTGCACGGTGTGGATACCCCCGGAGGCGACGAACAGCCAGGTGGACTACGGCGTGCTCACCGCGTTTGTGGAGCTCGGCGTGGGCTTGCAGGGGCGTGGCACGGTGCGCACCCGCGTGCGGCCCTGGGTCGACGGGCGCCCCGGCGAGGCCTTCGCCCCGGCGCTCGGCTCGGCGCCGTATGGCGGCACGATGACGCTGCCCGCACTCGAGCCGCGGTCCCCCGGTTCGGTGCAGGGCCAGCCCTACGGGCTCGAGCTGGCGCTGGTCGGCTACCACCTCGACCTCAACGCGGTGGTGAAGATCACCGCCGGCGCCACGGTCACCGTGTCGGACTTCAAACGCACCGTGCGCCTGCCGGCGCTCGATCTGATGACGCTGGACCTGCCGAACCTCGCGCTCGGGCCCCATGCCGGGACGCCGGACTCGCATGCATGGCGGGAGGGCCTGCGCGCCTTCGAGCATCGTCCGGAGTCGGCAGTGTCTGTGGAACCGATACGCATGAAGCCCGCGAAGACGGTGAAGCCGGCGAAGTAGCGCCGGCGGTGCGCGCTGCGCTCAGAACGGGAGGTCGTCCGGATCGCCCGGCGGAGCGGGCCGGTGCCGTATCGCCAGTGGGCTACTCGGTCTGGAGGCCGACGGTGTCGTTGAGGAGGATCTTGCCGGCGAGCTTGGCCTCGAGCTGGGTGTTGACCGAGGCCTCGCCGGAGACGGTGAGGCCGCCGGCCTCAATGCTGACCTCGCTCTTGGCGCCGTAGCTTTCGCTGTAGGTGCCCTTTTCGAAGTCCCAGGTGGCGGTCTTCCCGATGAACTCGCCCTTGGCGTCGACCCCGAGCTTGGCCCCGAACACGTTGATGCCCACGCGGGCCTTCGCGGCGAGGCCGGTGCGGGTCTCCAACTCCTGCTTGGCCCAATCGTACTTCAGGCTGGCGGCGGGGCCGTAGGCCCAGGCCTCGAACTCGATGCTGTGCGCGGTGATCTTGAGGGCGAGGAACTGGCAGGAGAGCTCGAGCACGAGGTGCTTCTCGAGCCAGGCGGAGAGGTCGAACTCGGGCTCGCGGAACGCCTTCTCCATGGTGGGGCGTTCGCGTTCGACCTTCTCGCGGGAGTCCTCGATGGCCGCCTCCAGTTCCCGCTCGAGGTCCTCGGTCTCGGCGTGGAACCGGAACTCGCGACCGCCCTCCAGCAGGTGGCCGGCGGCGGCGAGCAGCCCGCCGAAGGCGCCGGCGGTGCGGTCGTATTCACGAAGAAGGATGCGGGGGTCCTGCATGTTGCGCACCTGGAGCATGGTCGTGCGCCAATGCGCCTCGAGGGTCGGCTTCAGTTTCTGGGTATAGAGCGGGAAGGTGATGGTGGCCCATTGCTGGTAGGCGGACTGCGAGAGGAGGTTGAGCGAGCGGATGTGGCGGAGGCGCTCCTGGGCCTCGGCCACGGGGTTTTTGCGCTTGGCCGCGGCGAAGGCGGCCATGCGCTCGGCATGCATGGTGTTCTCCTGTTTGACCAGGAGGTCGTAGACCCGGGAGATCTCGCCCAAACGTTCGTCGTGCTCGGCGTACAGGCGGGCGAGATAACGCTCGTAGGTCGCGGAGATGCGCTCGTAGTCGCGGAAGTTCTGCTCGGCGAACGGGCCGCCGTGGTCGCGGCCGGGGAGGGCCGCCGGGGGCGGGGTGCCGGCGGGGTCGAGCGCGACCCCCTGCTGCTGCGCGGCCTTCTGGAGGCGTTGTTTGGCCTTCTGGAGCTTGGCGCGTTGGGCGGGGGGCAGGTTCTCCATGTTCTCCAGCAGGGCGAGCATGCCCTGCCCCTCCTGCATGCGGGTGGCGATCTCGGCGCGGGCGGCGGCGCGCGCCTGCGTGCGCATCGTCTTGCGGTCGGCGTCGATGTTGATGCCGAGGCGGGCGGCGCTGCGGCGGGCGAGGTTCTTGTGCCGGCGGTCGAAGATCTCGACCCACTCGTCGATGACAGGGCGGTTGCGCCGGTAGCCCTCGGGGGAGGTGAGGTCGACGCCCGGCAGGTTCGGCAACAGGAACTGTGCCGGGATGGCGAGTTGGCCGTATTCCTCGCGGATCTTGGCGGCCGCGGCGGGAAGCTCCTCCTCGATCAGGTCCGCGGTGGTGAGCGGGGCCTCGTCGGCGAGCGCCTTGGTCTTGCGGGCGAGCGTCTCGGTGGAGTCGGTGTCGTGGCCCTCGTTCTCGGCGATGCGGCGGTTCTTGCGGTCGGTCTTCTTGCGCGCGAGCCCCTTGTATTGCGCGGCCTTGAACAGCTCCTCGTGGAAGCGGCCGAGGTTCTTCTTCTCGTACCAGTACCAGGCGAGTAGCTTGTGGGCGGGGCGGCATTCGGCGTCGCGTTGCAACACCTCCTCGGCGAGCCCGCGCAGCTCCTCCCAGCGTCCGAGGTCGGCGTAGACGGCGCTGAGGTTGAGCTTCAGCAGCGCGTTGGCGGGCGCGAGGGTGCGGGCGTATTCGAGGAGGAGGGCGGCGTCGGCGTCGTGGTCGGCGGTGTGGAGCACGGAGCCGAGGAGGTTGGCGGCGCGCCAGTTGCCCGGCGCGGTCTGCACGAGGAGCGCGGCGGCGCCGGTGAGGGCGTCGAAACTCTTCAACGCGGCGAGGTCGAGGGTGAACTGGTCGACGGCCCCGCCGACCAGTTTCGCGGTCTCGGTGGGGCCGAGCAGCGCGGCGGTCTCGAGGCGCCGGCGCAGATCGGCGAGGTGGCGGCGGGCGTCGTCGTCGAGCCGCGGCTCGACCGCGGCGAGGTGGCGCTTGGCGAGTTCGAGGGCGGCGGCGCGGCCGGCGGGGGCGGCCGGCGGGGTTGAGGTTTCGGCACGAAGTGGCAGGAGGGGCAGGAGGAGGGCGGCGAGGGCGAGGAGGAGGCGCATGACGGGGAGGTTCCGGTTCCGGGGCCGAGGCGGGGCGAATCCACGGATACAGCTCGCCGGGGCCGAGGCGAGCCCGGGTTGGCGCGGGGAACGGCTGCCTCGCCATGGCCGGGCAACCTCCCGGTGTCAGACCCCGGCGGGGCCGCCGGCGGGCCAACGGGCCTCGACGCGCAGGCCGGGGCGGTCGGACCGGTTGGCGGCCCCGATCGTGCCGCCGTGGAGCTCGGCGATGCTGCGGCAGATGGCGAGGCCGAGACCGTGCCCGGCATTCAGGTCCGGAGCGGCGGCACGGGCGGCCCCGGGCGGCTCGAACCGGACGAAGCGTGCGAAGACGTGTTCGAGCTGTTCGGGCGGCAGGCCGGGGCCCTCGTCGGCCACGGCGAGGACCCAGATGCCGTCGCGCACCTGCGACGCGAGGGTGATGGCGCCGCCGGCGGGCGAGACGCGCACGGCGTTACCGACGAGGTTGAGCAGGAGCTGGCGGACGAGGACGGGTTCGCAGCGCACGGGGGCGGCGTTGTCGCGCTCGCAGACGAAGCGCACGCCGCGGTCCTCACAGAGCGCGGCGGCATCCTCGGCGAGCTCGTCGAGCACGGCGGCGGTGGTGGTAGGCTGGAGACGGAGGGCGAAGGTGCCGGCCTCGGCCTTGGCGAGGAAGAGGAGGCTCTCGACGATGCGTTGGAGGCGGATGACGGAGTCGAGCAATTCGTCGAGCTGGGCGGTGGCCTCGTGGTCGGCGGCGAGACGGGAGCGGAGTTGCTCGGCGTGGAGGCGGATAAGGGTGAGGGGCGTCTTGAGCTCGTGGGAGGCGTCGGCGGTGAAGCGGCGGGCCTGGTTGAAGGCGGCCTCGAGCCGGTCGAACATCTGGTTGAGCAGGACGGTGAGGGCGGCGAGCTCGTCGCGGCCGGCGGGGACGGGGATGCGCGCGCCGAGGTTGTCGCCGCCGATATGCAGGGCGGTCTCGCGGATGGCGCGGACGGGGCGCAGGGCGAGGCGGGCGAAGGCCCAGCCGATGGCGATGCTGGCGAGGGCGACGGCGCCCAGGAGGGCGCCGCCGATGCGGATGTACTCGACGAGCAGGCGGCGGGATTGGCGGAGTGGGCTGGCGATCTGAATCCACCAGTCATGGCCGGAACGGGTGGTGAGGCGGACTTCGCCCAGCTCGGGGAGGCTGGCGGTGGTGCGCGCGGCGAGGGACTCGGGTGCGGGGAGCGACTGGGCCCCGAGGTTGGGCGAGCGGTAGAGTTCCCGGCCGGAGCGGTCGCGGATCTGGATGTAGTAGAGCCCGAGGTCGTAGTCGGACTCGCCCTGAATGCGGCGGGCGAGGTCGTGCGGGGTGAGCGGGGAGACCGCGGCGACGATCTCGTCGAGTTCGCGGCCCTCGGTGGCGTGGAGGGCATCGATGTTGCGCACCCACTGGCGGGAGAGCAGCACGCCGCCGGCGGCGAGGACGGCGGCGGACGTGGCGGTGACGAGCAGCGCCAGGCGCAGGGCGAGCTTCCAGGTGAACGAGCCGAACACCGGGGCGCGCGGCGCAGCCTGTGCGGGCGGTGCGCTCATGCGAGCTGGTAGCCCATGCCGCGGACGGTCTGGATGAAGGGGGGGCCGCCGGGTGTCTCCAGTTTTTGGCGAAGGCGACGCACGTAGACGTCGATGAGGTTGGTGCCGAGGTCGTAGCTGGCCTGCCAGACGCGCTCGGCGATGAAGGTCCGGGTGAGCACGCGGCCGGGGTTCTGGAGGAAGAGCTCGACGAGGGCGAACTCGCGGTTGGTGAGGACGACACGCTGGCCGGCGTGGGTGACGGTGCGGGCGAGCAGGTCGACGCGGAGTTCGCCGTGGGCAAGGACGGTGGTCTTCACCCCGGCCTGACGGCGCAGGAGCGAGCGGAGGCGGGCGAGGAGCTCGTCCATGCCGAAGGGTTTCGGCAGGTAGTCGTCGGCGCCGAGGTTGAGGCCGGCGACGCGGTCCTCGCGGGCGTCGCGGGCGCTGAGGATG
Source organism: Verrucomicrobiota bacterium (assembly GCA_023457035.1). Taxonomy (GTDB): domain Bacteria; phylum Verrucomicrobiota; class Verrucomicrobiia; order Opitutales; family Opitutaceae; genus CAJCBL01. Next base: position 5,536 of record JAEWNN010000159.1, on the reverse strand, counting down.
AGGACGGGCTCGTTGAAGCCGGCGGCGCGCCACTGGCGGAGGAGGTCGAGGCCGTCGCCGTCGGGCAGGCCGAGGTCGAGGATGACGGCGTCGACGGGGTCCTCGGCGAGGGCGTCGCGGGCGGCGGCGCAGGAGCGGACGAGCTGCACGGTGTAGCTCTGTTCGGTGAGGGCCTTCGCGATGAAGGCGCCCATGCGCGGTTCGTCTTCGACGATGAGGACTTTCATTGGGTCGTCGTCGGGGAGGGTAGGCCGCCGGCGGCGCGGAGGGCAACAGCGGCGGAGCCCGTGGTTGCCGGGGGCGAGAGGAGAGGTTGGAGACACGCGGTGGCGGGCTCCACGGCGGCGAGCGTGGCCGTCTCGGCGGCGGTGGGCGGCGTGTAGGCGTGGCGGCGGTAGAGGTCGCTGGCGGTCTCGTACTCGGCGATGGTGCGGGAAAGGAGGGCCTCGTCGTGCCCGGCCGGGGTGAGTGAGCGCGTGGTGGGATCGCAGCGGTAGGTGGCGTCCTGTTGCACCGGTTTGAGCACGACGAGGCGGTTGGCGGCCAGGAGGCCGAGCTTCTGGTAGTTGCCCACGAGGGCGCGGCCCTGCGCGGGGGCAATGCGGCGGACATCCTGGCCGAAAAAGCGGCTCGGGTAGCTCCAGTTGAGGAGCCCGAGGAGGGTGGGCGCGTAGTCGATCTGACTCATCAGCGTATCGACCCGGCCGGGGGCGATCTGGCCGCCGGGGGCGAAGATGAGCAGCGGGATGTGGTACTTCGCGACGGGCAGCTCGCTGCGGCCGGCGGAGGAGGCGCAGTGGTCGGCGACGATGACGAAGATCGTGTCCTTGTACCATGGTTTCGCGGCGGCGGCGCGGAGGAACTGGCCGATGGCGAAGTCGGTGTACTTCACGCCGCCGGCGCGGCCGGCGGTCTTCGAGGGGAGGTCGATGCGGCCGGCGGGAAAGGTGAAGGGCCGGTGGTTGGAGGTCGTCATCACGAAGTGGTGGAACGGCCGGCCGGCGGCGTACGCGGCATCGGCCTCGCGGAGGGTCCAGCGGTAGAGATCCTCGTCGCAGGCGCCCCAGGCGTTGGCGAAGGTGATGTCGGACTGGGCGACGGCGGCGCGGTCGACGACGCGATAGCCGTTGTGTCCGAAAAAGTAGTTCATGTTGTCGAAGTAGCCGTAGCCGCTGTAGAGGAAGGCCGTGTCGTAGCCGCGGGTGCGCAGCACGCTGCCGAGGGTGAAGAGGTCCTCGTTGTGCGGGCGCTTGACGAGGGAGCGGCCGGCGGTGGGCGGGAGCGAGAGGGTGAGCGCCTCCATGCCGCGGTCGGTGCGGGTGCCGGTGGCGTAGAGTTGGGTGAAGACGAGGCTCTGCGGCGCGAGGGCGTCGAGGTTGGGGGTGAGCTTCGACTCGGGGTTGAACGAGCCGAGGAACTCGGCGCTGAGGCTCTCGACGGTGATCTGGACGATGTTGGGATGCAGCGCGGGGCCGGGGTTGGCGATCTGGCGTAGCGTGTCGCGCGCCGGGGCGGCGGGGAGGATGGAACCGTCGGCCGCGAGTTCGCGGCGGAGGGTGGCGAAGGCGCAGTCGAGCGGGACGGACGGGTAGAACTGGTCGTAGGGGAGCTCGTTGGCGCGGAAGGCGGCGACGAGCGACCAGAGGCCGTTTTTGGCGAGCTCGCGCTGGAAATTGTCCCGGAAACCCGGGATGACGCGTTCCTCGAGCGCGACCGCAGCGGCGAGCATCGCGGCCAGCCAGGGCAGGCTGCCGCGCCAGCGGCGCGACCATGGTTCGGCCGGTGCGGCGAGCCAGCGGGCGACGAGGCCGGTGCGCAGGAGGAGCGCGTGGCCGGCGAGGGCGGCGGCGAGCAGGCCGCCGAAGATCCACGGCAACGGATACGACTCGCGGATGTTGCCGACGACCTCCTTGGTGTAGACGAGGTAGTCGACGGCGATGAAGTTGAAGCGCGCGGCGAACTCGTCCCAGAACAACCACTCGGCGACCGCGCCGAAGAGCAGGGCGTAGAGGATCGCGAGGAAGAGCCCATGCGCGGTGCCGCGGCCGAGGCGGCCGGCGAAGGCGCGGGCCGGGGCGAGCGTGAGCAGCAGCCAGAGCGGCGCGGCCCAGAGCAGGCCGGCGGCAAGATCGAAGACGAAGCCGATGGCCGCCGCGGCGAACAGACCGGCGTTCCACGAGACGGCGGAGCGCGCCTGCAGCAGCAGCGCCAGTCGCGACAATTGGGCGACGCCGACAAACAGCACGAGGAAGACCAGCAGTCCGCCGTGACGGCGGCGAAGCGGGCGAGCGAGCCACGACAGCAGTGAAGCGGAGTCGGTCGACATGGGGAGACGGGTCAAGGGTGGGGCGAAAGGCGGGTGGGCGCGGTGTTTGCGGTGGGGAGTTCCGGCCAGTGTCCGCCGCACCACGGCAGACGTTGCGCGAGCACGACGGCGCCGTGCAGCGCCGCGGCCGAGCCCACACCCCAGAGGGCGGCACCGAGGATGTCGCCGGGATAGTGCAGCCCGAGGTAGATGCGGCTGTAGCCGACCGTCGCGGCCCAAACTCCCAGCCCCAGCGCGAGCCGGCGACGAGCGAACGAGAACCAGGCGAAACCGGCCAGCGCGAAGGCGTACGAGGTGTGGGTGGAGATGAAGCTGAAGGCGCCGCTGCGCCGGCCGCCGACGAAGTGGATCGTGGAGGTCAGGCTACTTTCGTTGCAGGGGCGCACCCGCTGCACGGTGTCCTTGATCGCATGGGTGCCGGCGAGATCGACGAAGATCACGAGCAGCAGCACCGCGAAGAGCGTAGCACTGCGCCGCCAGGCGGCCTGCCGGAAGACGGCGGCGAGTAAGAGCACATGTACGGTTATCTGAACCCAGGGGCTCGAGACCTGTGCCATCACGATGTCCCAAAACGGCGAGTGGAGGCCGTTGAGAAGGAGGAATGCGGCGGTGTCCCAATCGGCGAGGAAGGCGAGGAGGCGGTCGGCGAGGGGCGCGAGCATCAGTGGCTATGGTGGCAGACGGCTGGCGCCGGCGGCGGAACGGCGCGTGGTCGGGCCAGCATGCCAGACGGGGATGACAGCGGGATGAACAGGACGTGAATTCCTGTTCATGGCGCGGGGCGGCGCGGTGCACGGTTCGCGTGGATGGAACCGGGCGGGAGGCGGGCGCCGCCTTTGCGCTGCCGGCTTGCGGTTGGCCGCGGCGGCGCGGCACAGTGGCCGGCGTACCATGGACGTCCTCCTGCTCTCGCGCCTGCAGTTCGCGCTCACCACCGCGTTCCACTACCTCTACCCGCCGCTGAGCATCGGGCTCGGGTTGCTGCTCGTGCTCAACGAGGGGATGTGGCTGTGGACGAAGAAGCCGCTCTACCACCAGATGGCGCGGTTCTGGACGAAGGTCTTTGCCCTCACCTTCGCGCTGGGCGTGGCGACGGGCATCGTGCTGGAGTTCGAGTTCGGCACGAATTGGGCGACGTACTCGCGCTACGTGGGCGACGTCTTCGGCAGCGCGCTGGCGGCGGAGGGGATCTTCGCGTTCTTCCTCGAGTCGGGCTTTCTGGCGATCCTGCTCTTCGGCTGGGACAAGGTCGGCCCGAAGCTGCATTTCTTCGCCACCTGCATGGTGGCCTTCGGCGCGCACTTCTCGGCGGTCTGGATCATTGTGGCGAACTCCTGGATGCAGACGCCGGCCGGCTACCACATCGTGGGCGAGGGCCTGAAGGCGCGCGCGGAGATCACGGATTTTTGGGCGATGGTCTTCAACCCCTCGGCGCTGGATCGACTCACGCACACCGTGATCGGCTGCTGGCAGGCGGGCGCGTGGCTGATGGTGAGCGTGGGCGCGTGGTACCTGTTGAAGAAGCGCCACCGCGAGTTCGCGTTGGCCTCGGTGAAGCTCGGGCTCGCGGTGGCCGCCGGCGCGACGCTGCTCTCCCTGGCCACCGGGCACCAGAGCGCCGAGGGCGTGGCGCACAACCAGCCCGCGAAGCTCGCGGCGTTCGAGGGGCAGTACGAGACGACCGCACAGGCGCCGCTCTACCTCTTCGGCTGGGTCGACGAGAAGACCGAGACCACCCGCGGCGTCGCCATTCCCGGCATGCTCAGCTTCCTGGTCGGCGGCGACACGCAGACGGTGGTCAAGGGTCTCAACGACCCGGCGGTCCGGCCCGACGGCCGCCCGCCGGTGAACTTCACGTTCCAGCTTTATCACATCATGGTGGCGGTCGGCATGGCGCTGATCGGACTCGCGGCGTGGGCCGCTTGGGCGTTGTGGCGCGGCAAGTTGGAGCACTCGCGGCTGCTGCTCGGGGCGCTCACGCTCTCGGTGCTCGGGCCGCAGATCGCCAACCAGGCCGGCTGGTGGGCGGCGGAGGTCGGGCGCCAGCCGTGGATCGTGTACCGGTTACTGAAGACGTCGGACGCGCTCTCGAAGGTCGTCACCGCCAACCACGTCGTCGCCTCGATGGTGATGTTCGGCGTCGTGTACGTGCTGCTTTTTGCGGTGTTCGTTTTCCTGCTCAACGAGAAGATCCAGCATGGGCCGGACGACTCGGACCTGCAGCCCAGCGGCAAGCTCGGGCTGGGCTTCGGCGCCGGGAAATCGAAGGCTGAAGGACTGAACGCTGAAGGCTGAACTCGGAATCGGAATATGAATTCGACAGAAGACAACGAAGGTCACGAAGGACTGAACGATGCTTGGCCGGCCACGATTGCCGGGCATCCCGAAACGAGACGCCGGTGGATCTGTTCCGGTTCGGCAGCCGGACCTTTGTTCTCTTCGTTTCCTTCTGTCGTCTGTTCCGGTGTTCGGGTGAAAGGACTTTCCGCATGAGCTTCGGTAACCTTGATCTCAACACGGTGTGGTTCGCGCTCGTGGGCGTACTGTTCACCGGCTACGTGATCCTCGACGGCTTCGACCTCGGCGTGGGCGTGCTCCACCTCCTCGCGGTGAAGAAGGACGAGGACCGGCGCGTCTTCCTCAACGCCATCGGTCCGGTGTGGGACGGCAACGAGGTGTGGCTGGTCACCGGCGGCGGCGCGCTCTTCGCGGCCTTCCCCATGGTGTACGCCACGGTGTTCTCGGGCTTCTATCTCGCGTTCATGCTGCTGCTGTGCGCGCTGATCTTCCGCGCGGTGGCGATCGAGTTTCGCAGCAAGCACCCCTCGCCAGTCTGGCGACGGTGCTGGGATGTCGGATTCGCGGCGGGCAGCACGGGCTCGGCGCTGCTGATCGGCGTGGCGATGGGCAACATCGCGTGGGGCATCCCGCTCGACGCGCACGGCGAGTTCGCCGGGACGTTCCTCGGGCTGTTGCACCCGTACTCGCTGGCGATGGGCGTGACGACGGTCGCGTTGTTCGCGATGCACGGCGCGATCTACCTCGTGCTCAAGACCGAGGGCGAGTTGCAGGCGCGCGTGCGGCGCTGGGTGAACCCGCTGATCATCGCCTTCATCCTCTGCTACGTGATCGTGACGCTCGCCACGCTGCTCTACATCCCGCACATCACGGAGGCGTTCCGGCGCGAGCCGTGGTTCTTCGGCATCGTGG
>JAEWNN010000158.1 GCA_023457035.1 Verrucomicrobiota bacterium | reverse complement strand
GAGCCGGCCCGGCCGCTTCGGCCGCGCCGCTGCAGCCCGACGAGCACGTATTCGTGCGCGACGGCGACCGCTGCTGGTTCGTGCCGGTGCGCTCGTTGCGCCTGCTCGAGTCCGCCGGCAACCACACCCGGCTGCACTTCGACAAGGCCACCCCGCTGCTTTACCGCACGCTCAACTCGATGGAGGAGCGGCTGCCGCCCGCACTCTTCATGCGCGCCAACCGCTCCCAGCTCATCAATCTCACGATGATCGAGAAGATCGGCCAATGGTTCAGCGGCTCGCTGAAGGTGACGTTGAAGAACGGCACCGAGGTCGAGTTCTCCCGGCGGCAGGCCCAGCTCTTCCGGGAGCGCATGAGCCTGTAGCGGCAGGTTCAGCCGAGCACGTGGCGGATCACATCGGCGGCAGTGTAGGTCTCGGCGTCGCCGGGCAGGAAACGTGCGAGCTGCGACACGTCGTTGCCGGCCGTGAGAATCGGCGGCTCGGCGGTGCCGTCGGCACGGATCTGGGCCAGGCCGGCGGTGGCGATGAGGCCGTTGCAGAGACACTTGCGGCCGGCCAGCGCGGCCGGATCGCCCTGCTTGCGCACGTAGTCGGCGTCGGGCTCGGCGGCGCAGCGGTAGCCGAGGGAGCCGTCGGCGCGCAGGTAGGGCTCGCGCAGGTAGCCGAGGTCGCAGATACGCGGGCGGGCGGCATAGACCGCCGCGTCCGAAAGGGTGCCATCCATCTGGATGACCTTGAAGGGGAACCGGGTGGGCGAAGCGAGCGGGTCGGTGTAGACTCGGGCGCGGCCTGCACGGGCGAGGCGGCAGACCTCGAGGCGGAGATCGGGGCGGACGGCGGATTCCTCGCAGAAGGCGAAGGCGGTGCCGATCTGCACGCCGGCCGCACCGGCGGCGCGGGCGGCGGCGAAGCGCTCGGGCTCGGCATAGGCGCCGGCGAGCCAGAAGGGCAGGCCGATGGCGGCGATCTTCGGCAGATCGGCGATGTCGCGCGGTCCGTACACCGGCTCGCCTTCGGCGCTGAGCTGCATCGGGCCGCGGGGGGGGGCGTTGTGCCCGCCGGCGACATCACCCTCGACGATGAAGCCGTCGACGCGACCGGTGGACTTTTTGGCCAGGGTGGCGGCGAGGGTGGCCGAGGAGACGATGGCGAGGAACTGCGGGCGGTGCAGCTGCGGAGCGGTCTCGGCAAGGAAGTCGGTGGGATCGAAGCGGGCGAAGGTCTTGGTGCCCGGGGCCGCGCCGATCACATCGATGGAGATCTCGGCGGCCTGACCGGCGGCGAAGCGGTCGAGGGCACCGGGAATCTCGCGCGGGATGCCGGCGCCCATGAGCACGTAGTCGACGCCGGCCAGCATGGCGCCGTAGAGCGCGGTGAGGGTGCCGACCTGGATCTTCTCGAGCAGGTTGATGCCGACCGGGTTGCTGTGTCCGCGTTTGGCGAGATGGACCTCGGCGAAGTTGGCGACGACGGTGAGCTCGGCGAGGGCGCGGGAGGGCTGTATCCCGGGCATCGAGACAGGTTTGAAGGGGGCGTCGGTCGGTTTGCCGCCGGGGACGAAGAAGGCGTTGCGCACGCGTTCGGCGATCGCGCGAATGGGGAAACGTTCGAGGGCCTCGTTCATGTGGCCGCCGGGATCCCCGGACTGGAGGCGGCGGGCGAAGACGACGGAGAGCAGCGTGCCGGAAACGACACCGAGCTGGCCGAGTTGGGCGACGGAACGGGCGAGACGCCAATTGGAGACGGCGACGCCCATGCCGCCCTGAATGATCTGAGGTTGGGACATGGTGGGCTTGAGAAGCTTCGCCGCTAGACGGCGGAGGTTGCACGACAGGAACTTGGCCCTGCCGTGTCACGCGCGAAGCGTGGGGGGATGGAGCCGTGTTCGACCGACGAGCGGCCGGACAGTGGGCGGCCGCTCGGCACAAGGGAAGCGCCAATTCAGCGGGTCGTTTGGAAACGGTCGGGCGCTGCGGTCGGCGCCGGGCGCCGGTTGCTCACCCGATTGTAGCCGAGGCAGAGCAGTCCGCCGATGGCGAGGTCGACGAGAGCACCCGGCGCGGAGAGCGTGGGGCCCTGGACACAGTAGGCGGCGTAGCAGACGCCGGTGGTGATGGTGAAGAGCGGGAGCGGTTTCCGGCCCAGCGACGACAGAAAGCGCAGGGCCGCAAACCGCGGGATGGTGGCATTCCGGAGGATCAAGCCGAAGGCGAAGAGCGTGAGCAGGCTGTGCGCGAGGTAGGGCCACTCCAGCATCGCCTTGCCGCGTTCGGGCTGGAGCAGACCGACCCAATAAGCCCATGGCATGGGCAACAAGGCGTCGGCATGGCGCACGAACGCGCAGAACAGCAGCATCCCCCACGCGGCCACGAGCACCAAGGTGGTCCGGCCGGTGCCGGAGACGAGCTGCGCCCGGTGGTCGTGGAGCCAACCGCCGAGATGGAAGAGCAGTTGCCACGAGAGCGGGTTGAACGTCCAGCCGGCGAACAACCAAGGACCGAGTCCTCTGTTGGCGAGATAGAGGATGAGGGCGAGCGCGAGCGGCGGCACACGGAAGCGACGCTCCGCCTGCAGGGTGAGTACGAAAAGACCCAGCACCACGACGTAGGTCGGCAGGATGTCGGTGCCGAGGCCGTTGAGCGCGAGCGTGGCGGCGGCACCGGCGGCGGCGAGCGGGGCGTGGGCGGCGAGCTGGAACGCCGGCCGATCCGCCCACCAAGGCAGCGGCGCACCGGTGCCGCTCAGGTACAGCGCGGCGAGGATGAACAGGGTGGCGAGCAGGAGATTGCAGAGGTAGAGTTGCCCCATGCGCTTGGCGACGCGCAGGGATGCGACCCCGAGGCCGCGCTGCTCCGCCAGCCGGCCGTACACCAACCGGGCGACGAAACCGCTGATCAGGAAGAACCAGGCGGCGGTGTCGGAGAACCCGTGGGGCTTGGTCGTCCACGCCTGCAGCGGGCTGGGGGGCAGGTGGTTGACGAAGATCGCCAGGATGGCGACGCCCCGCCAGAAGTCGGCTAGATGGATACGCTCGCCCGGCGCGCGCCCCTGCGGCGCGGCGGTGGGGGCGGAGCGGGGCGTGGCGGTCATCGAGGCGGATGAAGCGGCCGGGGGGCGCGCTTGTCAGCATCGCAAATGGGCCCCGCGGCCCCCGGGGCCAGCGGGACGCGGGCGCGGCGGCCGGGGTTTCGCCTCGCCGCGGACGGGGACGGGCGTTTTCTGTCTCCGCTGCCCGCCGCCATGCCCGCCACCGCCACCCGCCTCAACGTCTTCACCGAGTCCGTCATCCGCGGCATGACCCGCCTGGCCAACCGGCATGGCGCGATCAACCTCGCGCAGGGTTTTCCGGACTTCGATCCGCCCGAGGAGCTGCTTGTCGCGCTCGAGCGGGCGACGCGCGGTCCGTTCCACCAATACGCGATCACGTGGGGCGCGCCGCGCTTCCGGGCGGCGCTGGCGCGGAAGATCGCGCGCGGCACCGGGCTGGAGGTCGATCCGGACCGGCACCTCGTCGTCACCTGCGGCAGCACCGAGGCGATGATGGTGGCGATGATGACCGCCTGCAATCCGGGCGACAAAGTCGTGGTGTTCTCCCCGTTCTACGAGAACTACGCGGCCGACGCGATCCTCGCGGGCGCGCAGCCGCTCTACGTGCCGCTGCGGCCGCCGCACTTCGGGTTCGATCCGGCGGAGCTCGAGCGGGCGTTCGCGCAGAAACCGAAGGCGATCGTCGTGTGCAACCCCTCCAACCCGTGCGGCAAGGTGTTCACGCGCGCGGAGCTGGGGGCGATCGGCGCGCTGGCGGAGACGCACGACGCGTTCGTGATCACCGACGAGCCGTACGAGCACATCGTCTACGCGCCGCACGAGCACGTGAGCATGGCCGCGCTGCCGGGGATGGCGGCACGCACGATCACCTGCAATTCGCTCTCGAAGACGTATTCGATCACCGGTTGGCGGCTGGGCTATGTGCACGCCGCGCCGGAGGTGATCGCGCAGGCGCGCAAGGTGCACGATTTCCTCACCGTGGGCGCCGCCGCGCCGTTGCAGGAGGCGGCGGTGGCGGGGCTGGAGCTGCCGGAGAGCTACTACGCCGGGTTGCGCGAGCTCTACACGCGCAAACGCGATGTCTTCCTCGGGTGGCTGCGCCGGACGGGGCTGCCGTTCAGCGAACCGCAGGGCGCCTACTACGTGATGGTCGACATCTCCTCGCTCGGCTTCGCGACCGATACGGCCGCCGCCGAGTGGATGATCCGCGAGATCGGCGTGGCGGGCGTGCCGGGTTCGAGCTTCTTCCGCGAGCCGGAGCAGCGCTACATCCGTTTCCACTTCGCCAAACGCGAGGAGACGCTGAATGCCGCCGGCGAGCGGCTCGTGCGGTTGCGCGAGTGCGCCGGGGTGGGCGCGGCCGCGTCGCGCGGGTGATTCGAGGCCCGGCGTTCAGCGGCTCCGGCGTGGGCGCGAATAGGGCGGGGGCAGATCCTCCTCCGGCTCTTCCGGCGGCGGAGTGGGGGTGGGCGACGCGTCGTAGGTGTGGAGATCGGGGGTCATGCGCACATCGGGCGTCATCTGGATCTCCCAGTTCGGAGGAGTGGCTTGTGCGGGGGAAGCAAACCGCGGGCGGCGGGGGTAGTGCCGGTGTGTGCGATGCCCCCAGCTCTGCTGCCAAGCGTAGCCGGGGACCGGCGCGGGAGAGGGTGAATACGCTGGTGGGACCGCCGGCTCCGAATCGGGAGGGGCGGCAGGGACGGGCTCGGCGGCAGCACGTTGCGCCTGCTCGGCCAGTTGGCGCCGGGACTCTGCAGCGCGGGCGGCGGCGGCTTGGGCGTGGAGGGCGGCGTCGCGGCGGGCCAACGCTTCGTCGAGCGGGTAGTCGGCGGCGAGCGCTTCGGGCAGCTTCGACTTCTCCACCTGGGTGAAGCCGTGCGCGTGGCGGAAGGTGACGGTCGCGGCGTCGTGACGGATCACTCGCGCATCCCGCAGCACTCGCCCGTCCTTGAGCACGCAGTCGGCCGCACTGGCGAGCGAGGGGGCAAGCAGCAGAAGCGCGAGCAACGCAAGGGGCCTTGGCATGGTCGGGCAGCGTACGCGACGGGCGAGGCGGGACAAGCGCGGCGCGGAGGGAGCGGAGGTTGCGGGAGTCGATTTCCGCTGCTGGACAAGCGAACAGCCGCGGCCCATCGTGCCGCCCATGAAGATTTTTCTCGATGGTTCCTTCGTCGACGCAGCCGAGGCCAAGGTCTCCGTGTTTGATCACGGTCTGCTCTACGGCGACGGCGTGTTCGAGGGCATCCGCCTCTACTCGAAGAACATCTTCCGGCTCGACGCGCACCTCGAGCGGCTGGAGTTCTCCGCCAAGGCCATCGCGCTGAAGCTGCCATGGACGCGCGCGCAGATCGCCGAGTGGACCTGTGAGGCCTGCCGCCTGAACGGCCTGACCGACGGCTATATCCGCCTCGTGGTCACGCGTGGCGTGGGCAACCTCGGTCTCTCCCCGAAGCGCTGCCCGAAGCCCTCGATCTTCATCATCGCCGACAAGATCGCGCTCTATCCGGAGGAGGTCTACACGAAGGGCCTCGATCTCATCACCGTGCCGACTCGCCGGATGAACTCCGCCGCGCTGCCGCCGGCCGTGAAGTCGTTGAACTACCTCAACAATATCATGGCCAAGCTCGAGGCCGAGAATGTCGGCTACCAGGAGGCGATCCTGCTCAACGACGAGGGCTATGTGGCTGAGTGCACCGGCGACAACATCTTCGCCCTTTTCCGTGGCGAGTTGCTTACGCCGAAGGCCTCCAGCGGAGCACTGCGCGGCATTACCCGCGACGCGGTGATCGACATCGCTGCCGAGCTCAAGGTGCCCGTGCGCGAGATGGACATGACCCGCTACGATTTCTGGATCGCCGACGAGATGTTCCTGACCGGCTCGGCCGCCGAGGTTGTCCCGGTCGTGAAACTCGACGGACGCGAGATCGGGACCGGCCAGCCGGGCCCGGTCACTGCGAAGTTCATCGAGACGTTCCGCCGTCGGGTGACCGTCGAGGGGACGCGGATCTGAGTTCTCCGACCGCCTGTTCCGTCCCTGATGCCGGCTCGTGCCGCCATGGGGCGGCTGTGGCACTTGCGCCGCAGTGCGCAACTGGCATGTTCTCTGCGAAGATACCGGTGTTGACACCAACGGTGTCTCAGGTCCGCTCAGCAGCGGTCGATTAACCACGCACAGCCCACCAACTCCGATGGCCAATCCGATAAAGTGCAGCCTCTGCGGCAAGCCCGCGACGGTTCACCTTACGCAGATCATCAACAACAAGATCCACAAGGTGGACCTGTGTGAGGACTGCGCCAAGGCCAAGGGGGTGACCGACCCCAGCGGCTTCTCGCTGGCCGACCTGCTGCTCAAGGGGGCGCTCAACCCCGAGACGATCACCGAAGGCGAGGGCCATGGAGCCGAGTTGGTCTGCCCGAACTGCGGTTTCTCCCAACAGGATTTCAAGAAGGTCGGTCGCTTCGGCTGCCCGAAATGCTACGAGGCGTTTCGCCCCATGCTCGTCCCCATGCTGGGCAGCATGCACAAGGGCGTCGCTCACTCCGGCAAAGTGCCGCAGCGGGCCCTCGACCGACGCTCCATCTACGAACGACTCACCAAGCTCGAGATGGAACTCGATCTCGCCATCAAGACCGAGCGCTACGAGGACGCTGCGCGCTTCCGCGATGAAATTCGCCAAATCAAACAAACCCCAGGGGCGTGACCCCGACACGGAGGCGCGTCTCGCCGCCTTGCTCGAGTCGGTTGAGGACGCAGGGGAGTCGATCCTCGGCGCCGGACCGATCGTGCTCATGACCCGCGTGCGTCTGGCGCGCAACTTGAGCCGTTTCCCCTTCACCGGGTGGGCCAAGGAGGCGCAGCGTAGCGACATCCTGGCGGAGTGCACCGCGGCCGTTCGCGCGCTGCCGCAGATGAAAAAGGGCATCGCGTTTACGATGGAGGAGCTCTCGGACCACGAAAAACAACTCCTCGTCGAGCGCCACCTCATCAGCCGCGAACTCTCCGCGTCGAAGGCCGGCAGCGGCGTGGTCATCAGCCGCGATTGCACCTGCTCGATCATGGTCAACGAGGAGGACCACCTGCGCATGCAGGTGATCAAGCCGGGCTTCCAGCTCAAGCGCGTCTGGAAGACGATGAACGCCGTGGACTCCGCGCTCGAGGAGAGCCTCGACTATGCGTTCGACACCGAGCTCGGCTACCTCACCGCCTGCCCGACCAACCTCGGCACCGGCCTGCGCGCGAGCGCGATGATGCACCTGCCCGCCCTCGTCATCACCGGGCAGATGGACAAGATCGTGCGCGCCCTCAACCAGCTCGGTCTGGTCGTGCGCGGTCTCCACGGCGAGGGTACCGACGCCTCCGGCAGCATCTTCCAAATCTCCAACCAGACGACCCTCGGCGAGAGCGAGGCGGCGATCATCGATCGTCTCCACAACGTGCTCACAACGGTCTTCCGCCAGGAGATGAACGCCCGCGAGAAGCTGCTCGAGGCCGAGCCGGTCAAGCTCTTCGACAAGATCGGCCGCGCCTACGGACTGCTCCAGAACGCCCGCCTCGTCACCTCGGCCGAGGCGCTCAACCTGCTCTCGCTGCTTCGGCTCGGCGTCGACCTCGGCGGTTTCCCCGAGGCGCTCCGCGTCGTGACCAACCGCCTGATCATCCTCAGCCAGCCCGCGCACATCCAGCACTCGACCGACGCGGAGGCCGATCCCGCCCAGCGCGACATCCTCCGCGCCGAGCTGCTGCGCAAGGCGCTCGCCGACTTCCCGCGTCCGGAGTTCAAACACTCCGGCCCGCCGCCCGCGGCCGACTAGCCGCCCACCTGCCAACCGACACTTTCCACGCTCATGGAACCGATGAACAACTTCACTCCGCGCGCCCAGCAGGTCCTCTCGCTGGCCCGCAAGGAGGCCGATCGCTTCAACCACAACTATGTTGGCACCGAGCACCTCCTGCTCGGCCTGATCAAGCTCGGCCAGGGCGTCGCCGTGAGCGTGCTCCAGAAAATGGGGCTCGACCTCGAGACCGTCCGCGGCGCCGTCGAGAAGCAGGTCGGCGTCGGCCAAGAGGGCAAGTCCGGTGGGAGCATCCCGTACACGCCGCGCGTGAAGAAAGTGCTCGCGCTTGCCGGCAAGGAAGCGAAGGCGCTCAATCATTCCTACGTGGGCACCGAGCATATCCTCCTCGGCCTCCTGCGCGAGGGTGAGGGCGTGGCCGCCCGCGTGCTCAAGTCGCTCGAGATCGACATCGAGCGCACCCGTAACGAGATCCTCAAGGAGCTCGATCCGCAGTTCTCCGCCGAAGGCCCGTCCGCCATCGGTGGCGGTGCTCCAGGCCAGGGCGACGAGGCGATGTCCTCGCCGCGTTCTCCCGCCGAGGCCGGTGCGCCGGGCGAGAAGAAGGAACTCAAGACTCCGGCCCTCAAGGCCTTCGGCCGTGACCTCACCGAGTTGGCGCGCAAGGGCGAGCTCGACCCGGTCATCGGGCGCAAAAACGAGATCCGCCGTGTCATCCAGATCCTCTGCCGCCGCACCAAGAACAACCCGGTGCTCATCGGCGAGGCCGGCGTCGGCAAGACCGCCATCGTCGAGGGCCTCGCGCAGGAGATTGCCGGCGGCATCGTCCCCGAGATCCTGATGGACAAGAAAGTCATCACGCTCGACCTCGCCCTCATGGTCGCCGGCACCAAATACCGCGGCCAGTTCGAGGAGCGCATCAAGGCCGTGATGGACGAGATCAAGCGCGCCAAGAACGTCATCATCTTCATCGACGAGCTCCACACCATCGTCGGCGCCGGCGCCGCCGAGGGCGCGATGGACGCCTCCAACATCTTCAAGCCCGC
>JAEWNN010000157.1 GCA_023457035.1 Verrucomicrobiota bacterium | reverse complement strand
AAGCCCGGCCCGATCCGTCGCCACCACCCGAAGACGCCCCGTTCCTCCAGCGGCTCGCCCACCGCACCGCCACCCAGGCCGGCCGCGCCCGCTACAAACAACGCCAACAGACCGTCGAGCCGGTCTTCGGCATCATCGAAGCCGCACTGGGCTTCCGCCGCTTGCTGCTGCGCGGACTGGCGAAGGTGTCGCTGGAATGGTCGCTGGTGTGCAGCGCCTACAACCTCAAGCGCCTCCACATCCCCAAAACCGTGCTCCAACCCGCCTGAACGCAGGTCGGGGCAGTGTCGCCCGACGCAAACACAGCCCACTCGACGAGAAAACGACCGTCTAGAAGACCGCCCCGGGAGAACGTCCTCCCAAGCCCATACCCAACCAAACAGGCGCAGCCTGTTTGCTCAGCAGCCTGCGGACGAAGTCCGACAGGCTGCTCGGGGGCCCGATTTTGGCCCGCCGCTCTCCGCTCGGTGCCGGCTCCGTGGCGGGAGACTCTCGTCCTAAGGCCATCCACAACTCTCTGCCAAATACTTCCACGGCCGTGGGAGTATTTGGCGATGTGTGAGTTAAAGTACTGTTTACCAATATCAAACGTCTCCCAAATAACTCTACGGCCGTGGAGTTATTTGGGAGAAAGGGGCGGACTGTTCACGCGTGGCGGGGCGCGTTGCGTGGCGACGCGCGACGGCTCGGTGGTAGGACCGGTCGAAGACCAGCCGCCGTCGGCGAGAGTCGGTGGTGATGGCTCGCTCCGATCGGGCCCGGTCGGAGACCGGACCTACAGGGCCTCCCTGCGCGCCAGCGGCCAGGCGAGCAGTGCGCAGAGGATACCGCCGAGGTGCGCGAGGGAGGAGACCTTGATGTCGGGGCCGAAGTCGGAGACAAGAGGCGTGTTCGCGAACGCCTCCAGCGCGACTTTCACGGCGACCAGCACGAGCACACCGACCCAGATCCATCGCGGCGCGATCTGGTCGCGTCGGAGCTGCACAAGGGCGAGCAGCACGAGCAGCCCGACCGCGACGCCGGAGAGCCCGCCGTAGAAGGTGAGCTGCGGGTCGGCGAAGTAGAGCAGCGCGGAGATGGCGGCCGGCGCGAGGACGAGGAAACCGCGTGTGGTCCGGCGCGCGAACGACTCGAGCCAGACCCCGGCGGTGAGGAAGACGATCAGATCGGCCAGGAGATGCCGCCAGCCGAAGTGCACGAGGTGCCCGGTCCACAGCCGCCAGTACTCGCCGGCGCCCATCTCGGCGCGGCGGTACAGGAGTGTGTCCGAAAACTGGGGTAGCGTGAGGCAGACCACGGCGGCGCCGCCGACTAGGAGCGAGGCCCAGGAGGCGCGGAGGAAACGGATGCGTTCGGCGTTCGGAGAGGACATGTGCGTGCCGAGCTTGGGAGCGGGTACGAGTCGTGGCGAGCGTCGTGCGGGTCAGGTCGACGGGGCTCGGATCCTCACGAAAGGAATGGCCTCGGTCGAGGGGGGGGGCGAGTCGTCCTCGACGAACCGCGGCGCCCGCGAGGGGACAGCCCGCCCGCGGCCGGCTTCGCGCGTCGTGTCTCATTGCCGGGGCCTCGTGGCGATTGGCCCCTCGCGGCTGTTGCCGACAGGGGCGCATCCGCGCGGGCGTGGAGGAGCAAAGGCCCCGGCATCCCGCGGGCGAGCCGCTCGATGGTGCACGGCGCGCTGGTGCGGGACTGGATGCAGAAAGCGCCTAAGAATTCGGCCCGTCGCGCGTATCCCTGGTGTAACCCACCCCAAAATCATGATCACCAAAATAGCTCTACTCCCCCGGCTGTTCCCGGGCCTGTTCCACCTTCCGCCGGCGGCGACGTCGGTGGCCGGCTATCGGATGCCGCGCGAGCGCTTCCTTGTCTACGGTGTCTCCATCTCGGCGCTGCTCCACGCCGCGGTGTTGTGCGAATTCGGACCACCCGCGACCGGTGGCGGCATTCGCATGATCGTCGAGCCGCGACCCATCCCGCCCGAATTGTTCACCCCGCTCGCGATCGAGGAGGCCGTTCCCGTGAAGGCGGAGGTCGAGTCCAAGAAGAATGCGTCCACCGCCGAGGCGTCCGACTCCGGGGAGCCACGGGCGACGCTCACCGAGATGTTCCGCGATCCCGGTGCCCATGCCATCACCGTGAATCTCGGACGGATCGCGCCGCCGGTGATGCCCGATTCGACCCGCACCAGTTGGAACGTGCCTCGCACCCCGCCGCGCCCGAGTTCGCGGGTGGTGCGTGGGGATACGTGGAACGCCGACGATCTCGACAGGAAACCGGTGATCACCAGCCGGGCGGCGCCCCGTTATCCCTACGAGATGAAACGTGGCGGACTCTCCGGTACGGTGCTGCTGCGCTTCATTGTCGACACCCATGGCAACGTGGACGACGTGGAGGTCGTCAGTTCCACGGGTCCGGAGTTCTCGCGGGCGGCGGTCGAGGCGATGCTGCGGTGGAAGTTCCGGCCGGGGATGAAGAACAATCGCCGGGTGAACACCCGGATGGAGATGCCGATGAGCTTCGCGCTGGACAAGGGGGTCTGAACGAAGGCCCCGGCTTGGGATTGTGGATGACCGCCGCGGCCGACTGCGGCGGTTTCCGTAGGTGGAGTCGGCCGCCGGGGCGATCGCCGCCGTTGACGACGGCGCAGAAGTTTGGCCGTGTCTTGCCATGGCGAACACCGACTACGTGCATGGATACTCGGCCCGGGAGGGCGAGCGGCTGCGGGATCAGGCGACGACGCTCACGGACTTGCTCCATGGGGATACACGCTATCCGGCGGGGAGCATCGTGCTCGAGGCCGGCTGCGGCGTGGGCGCGCAGACCGTGACGCTGGCCGCCAACTCCCCGCAGGCGCAGTTCGTGTCGGTCGACATCTCACCGGCGTCGCTGGCGCAGGCCGAGCGCACGGTGCGCGAACGCGGCTTCGCCAATGTCGCGTTCCAGCAGGCGGACCTCTTCGCGCTGCCGTTCGCGGAGGCGCAGTTCGACCACGTGTTCGTCTGCTTCGTGCTCGAGCATCTGGCCGATCCGGTGGCGGCGCTCGCGCATCTGCGGCGCGTGCTCAGGCCCGGCGGCACGCTCACCGTCATCGAGGGCGACCATGGCTCGACCTATTTCCATCCGGACAACGTCCTGGCGCGGCGCGCGGTCGAGTGCCTGGTGGAGCTGCAGCGGCGTGGCGGCGGCGATGCCAACATCGGCCGCCGGCTGTATCCGATGCTCACCGCCGCCGGGTTCGGCGACGTGGCGGTCTCGCCGCGGATGGTCTACGCCGACGGCGGTCGGCCGGCGTTGCAGGCCGGGTTCTCGCGCAAGACCTTCAGCGCGATGGTCGAGGGGGTGACCGATGCGGCGCTGGGGGCGAAGCTGATGGCGCCGGAGGACTGGGCGGCGGGCGTGCGCGCGCTCTACCGCACGGCCGAGCCCGACGGGGTCTTCTGCTACACCTTCTTCAAGGCTGTGGCGGTACGCTGAGCCCGGCCGGCGCGGCGCGAGCGCGCAGCGCCGGCGCCCGCCGACCACTTCCGGATCTGGGCGATCTCGGCGGCGGGAAGGCCGAGCGACTCCAGGAAGTCCTGATGCGCCTCGGGCGAGAGCTTCTCGAACTCGGAGTGCCAGCGGGCACGGTCCTTCTCGTCGAGCCCGCAGGCGGCGAGGAGTTGCACCCAGCGCTCCTTGGTCATGGCGCGGGTGTGCCCTGCGGCCGAACGATCGCGCAGGAGGGCGAGGGCGACCTGCTGCTGGCGGCGCAGGGCGGCGATCTCCTGGTTGAGGCCGGTGAGCCGCCGGCCCAGCGCCTCGCCGAGCGGCGTGCGCAGTTTCTGCGACGGGTCCAGCACGGCGTCGATCTCGCCAAGCGGCAGCCCGGCGGCGCGCAGTTCGCAGATGCGGGCCAGGCGCGTCTCGTCGGTCTCGGAGTAGAGTCGATGGCCGGCGGACGTGCGGTACTCCGGTTTCAGCAGCCCGAGCCGGTCGTAGTAGAGCAGCGTGGTGCGGGAGAGACCGAATTGGGCGGCGAGCTGGCGGATGGTTTTCACGGAGCGGAGGCAGGAACCGGGAGGCGGACGGAGAATGGGGATATCAGGGAATCAGGAACGGACCGGAAGCTGATTGCTTGCGGGCGATGTCGGACGAAAGAAGGCAACGAAGAGAACGAAGGCGGAGAAGAGTCGGAGAATCTGGAACTCACGAACTCAGGAAACTGAGGGCCCGAGGAAGACCATGCACCGAATAGAGGGTTGCGGGCGATGTCCTTGTTCCCGGCGAGGGCAAACGGGCCGGCGGCGCGGGCCGCCGGCCGGAGGAGCCGGTCAGGCGGCGCGGCTGCGGGCGCGGATGTCGCGGATGGCTTCGGCCGGAAAGCCGAGGAACTCGAGGAAGCTTTGGTGGGCTTCCGGATACCGCTTTTCGAACGCGGCATGCAACCGCGCTTTCTGCTCCTCGGTGATGCCGGCGTCGGCGAGCACGGCGATGAACTGCTCCTTGGGGACTTGTTTCATGATTGTAGGTAGTTTCGGGTTTCGAGGCCGGCGGGGATGCCGACGGGTGCACTCTGCCGGGTGAAGCGGTAGTCACCTCCAGCAGTTTCGCGCCCCGCCGGGTGGTGCCGCGGCCCGACAAAAAGGCCGCACCCGAGCGGGCGCGGCCTGAGGGAGAAGGCGGGACGGGCGGTTCAGGGGGTCCGGAACAGCGGCGCGCCGAGGCTGAGGGTGACGTCCTCCCAGTCGTTGGTCCAGCGGTAGGGACGTTTCCATTTCTCACGGCCGGAGGCGACGGTGACGGCGAACTCGGTGCCGGTCTTGACGTCGAGCAGGCTGGTGGTGAGCCACGCCGCGCGGGAACTGTAGCCGCTGCCGCCGCCGAAGCTGAAACCGACCTCGCCGTGCACCTCGAAGCGGTTGGGGAAGAACTCGACGGCTTCCACGGGCCGCCGCGCGGCGAGCTCGCGGCGTGGGGTCGGGGCGGCCTGCGCCGCGACGAGCAGGTCGACGGCCGCCTGCTGTTCGGCGGTGAGGGACTCGAGCCCGGCGGCGCGGCGTTGGTCGACGGAGAGGGATTGGGAGAACGGGGCCGGCGCGGCGGCGGGCTCGGCCTTTTGGGCCTCGGCGGTGTTCCGGGCCTGGTTGAGTCGCACGAGGGCGTCGAGCGCGGCGAGTTGGTCGGAGTTGAGCTGCGCGAGGCCCGTGGTGGCGCGTTGCTCGAGCGAGAGGGACTGGGAGAAACGGGTGTTCTCCGCGGCGCAAAGCGCGGAGGCGAGAAGGGCGCAGGTCAGGGCGAGGACGGAACGGGTGCTCATGGGAGGTGAGGGGTGGGACTCGGCCCGGATGGTTTTGTTCAAACGGAGCGTGCGGGAAGACGGGGGCGGCGCAAGACCGGTTACCCGCGGCCCCGATGGGGGGGCTTGCGGTTGCACTGGGGGCGGCCCCCGGCGTGGCTTCACCGCCCGGCGGGGCCGCGGTCCAGTCCGGTGTCGGCCCAGGAGGCGGGATCCTCGAGCGGTTCGAGGTGGGTGAAGATCGTGGAGTCGGGAAGCCCCTGACGGATCTCCTGCTCGATGATCTCCACCAGATCGTGGCCCTGCTGCACCGTCCAAGCGCCGGGCACGAGTACGTCGAAGTTGATGAACTTGCGCGCCCCGGCCTGGCGGGTGCGCAGGTTGTGGAACCGGGCGCCGGCGGCCTCGTGGCTGTGGAGCACGGTGTTGATCGTCGCCAGATCCTGGGGTGACACGGCGGTGTCCATCAGGCCGGCGACGGAGCGGCGGACGATGCCCACGCCGGTCCAGACGATGTTGGCGGCGACGACGAGCGCGACGACCGGATCGAGCCAGGTCCAGCCGGTGAGGTACACGGCGCCGATGGCGACGACCACGCCGACCGAGGTCCAGACATCGGTGAGCAGGTGGTGGGCGTTGGCCTCGAGGGTGATGGAGTTGCGGCGTTTGCCGGCGCGCAAAATCACGAGGGCGACGACGAGATTGATGACCGACGCGGCCGCGGAGACGGCGAGACCGACCCCGACCTGCTCGAGCGGCTTGGGGTGCAGGAGGCGCAGCGACGCCGCATAGGCGATGCTGCCGGCGGCGAGGAGGATGAGCGTGCCTTCGACTCCGCTGGAAAAGTACTCGGCTTTGCTGTGGCCGTAGGCGTGGTCCTCGTCGGCGGGGCGGGCGGCGATCTTGAGCATCATCAACGCCATGATGCCGCCGGCGAGATTGACGAGGGACTCGACGGCGTCGGAGAGCAGACCGACGGAATCGGTGAGCAGGTAGGCGGTCGTCTTGAGGACGATGGTGACGAGCGCGGCGGCGATCGAGAGCCAGGCGAAACGGGTCAGGGAGGAGCGTTCCATCGGGGGAGGGGAGCGAAACGGCCCGGCGGGAGCGCGTCGAGGCATTGTGGCCTTGGCTACAGAGTCGAGCCGGGGGCACAACGGGGCGCGCGACTGTCGCGATGGTTAGGCGACGGCGGTGCGAAGAGGGACGGGATCGCCGGCCCGCGGTCGCGCCGCAGCGAGGGGCGGTGGGGGCGAAGTCGTCGCGAGCTGCCTCCGCCATGGCGCCCGCCCGCGGACGGTCCGAGGGCGCGCACCGGCCTGCGGGGGCCGCCGGGCGTGTCGATGGAAATTCACAACCGCGGGTTTGCCGTCGGTCGCGCGGTCCGCCAACCTGCCGCCGTTTCCCATGGCAACCAAGAAGGCCCGCACCAAGCGCATCGGTATCCTCACCGCCGGCGGCGACAGCCCCGGCCTCAACGCCGCGATCCGCGCCGTCGGCAAGGCCGCGGTCGGCGAATACGGCTGGGAGCTCATCGGGTTCCGCGACGGCTTCCTCGGCATGATCGAGGACCGCTGGGTGAACCTCGATAAGCGCGGCCTGGCGGGCATGCTCACGCTCGGCGGCACGGTGCTGGGCACCTCGCGCGACAAGCCCCACCGCATGCCGCAGGCGGATGGCACCACCCGCGACCTGACCGGCGAAATCGTGAAGACCTACCGGCGCCACAAGCTCGACGCGCTCGTCTGCCTCGGCGGCGGCGGTACGCACAAGAACGCCGCGCGCCTGATCGAGAAGGGCCTCAACATCGTCACCCTGCCCAAGACCATCGACAACGACATCGCGTTCACCGAGGACACCATCGGCTTCGACACCGCGCTGGGCATCGCCACCGAGACGCTCGACCGCCTGCACAGTACGGCGCACAGCCATCACCGTATCATCATCGCGGAGATCATGGGCCACCGCGCGGGCTGGCTGGCGCTCGGCGCCGGCATCGCCGGCGGGGCCGACGTGATCCTCATCCCGGAGATCCCCTACGACGTCGAGAAGGTCGCCGCCGCGATCCGCCGCCGTTCCGAGCACGGCTCCAACTTCAGCATCGTGGCCGTGGCCGAGGGCGCGTTGTCCGCCTCCGACGCCCATGAGCTCGAACTGCTGCTGCGCCGCCGCGACCGTGCGCGCAACGACACCGAGAAGAAGGAGGCCAAGCAGGCGCTCGCCGCCTGGGACAAGGCCCGGGCCGGCCATACGATGCGGTTGGCGAAACTGCTCGAGGACCTCACCAACCTCGAGGCGCGTGTCACCATTCTCGGCTACGTCCAGCGCGGCGGCACGCCCTCCTGCCACGACCGCCTGCTCGCCACGCGGCTCGGCACGGCGGCGGTGGAACTGATCCGGCAGGGGAAGTTCGGCCACATGGTCGCCGCCCGCGACGACAAGTGCGTGCCGGTGCCGATCGCGAAGGTCGCCAAGGGTATCAAGATTGTGCCCACTGATCATTGGTGGGTGGAGTCGGCGCGGCGGGTCGGCACCTGCTTGGGCGACTGAGCGGTGATCATGCGGTCGGCGTAGGGTGCGAGCTCGCTCGCACCGCTCGACAAGAGCGACGCCCAGACGGTGCGAGCAAGCTCGCCCCCTACCCGGGCAGACGGGGCCCGAGCGCGTGAACTCCGCGCCAATTGCATCGTTACGCGGGAGCCCGGACGAAGCGGAGATTGCCGGTTCCGGCTGGCGGTCCCGCGGGAGGGGAGCGCACCGCGGCCGGGGCGGCCGCGACAAACGGTTTGCCAACTCCACCGGGGCCACCCTTCCTCGGCCCCGACATGACCGCGAAGAAAGCCCCCGCGACCCGTTCCGAGAGCTCCGCCCTGCGGCCCGCCGCCTCCGCGCTCGACGCGGCGACCAAGCTCCGGCTGCTGCGCCTGATGATCGAGAGCCGGCAGGGCGATTTCCGGCAGGAGAGCCTCAACCGCCAGGGCCGCGGTCATTTCCATGTCGCCAGCATGGGCCACGAGGCGCTCGCCGCCGTGGGCCTGCTGCTCGGCGAGGGCGACTTCGCGTGCCCGTACTACCGAGACCGCGCCCTCGTGCTCGCCCGTGGCGTCTCCTCCTACGACCTTGCGCTCGAGTATTTCGGCAAACGGGAGTCCTCCAGCGGCGGACGCCAGCTCACCGGGCATTTCAGCTCCCGCCCGCACAACATCTGGAGCGTGCCCACCCCGACCGCCGCCCAGATGCTGCCCGCCTGCGGCATCGCCTGGGGCCTCCAGATGGACGGCAAGCCCAACGTGGTCGTGACCAGCAGCGGCGACGCCGCCACGCGCCAGGGCGATTTCTACGAGGCGCTGTGTTTCGCGCAGGAACGCAAACTGCCTGTCCTGATGCTGGTGCAGGACAACGCCTACGGCATCAGCACGCCTACCCGGAAGACCAACCCCTACGCCCTCGGCGTGCTCGCGCGCGAACAGTGGCAGGTGGTCGACGGCAGCGACGTGCTGGCCGTCCATGCCGCCGCCGCCGCCGCGCTGGCGAGGCTGCGCGCCGGCGAGGGCCCGGCCATGCTCTGGATCCACACCGAGCGCCTTGCCAGCCACACCAGCTCCGACGACCACAAGCTCTACCGCAGCGCCGAGGACCTCGAGCGCATCGCCAACCGCGACCCGCTCTCCGTCTTCAAACAACAACTCCTCGCCGAGGGCCTGCTCACCGAGCAGGCGTTTGCGAAGCTCGAGGCCGAGGTGCGCGACGAGGTCCGTGCCGCCTACGACCGCGCCGAGAAGGCCGAGGATCCGCGCCCCGAGGAGACGGAACTGAATGTCTTCGCGGCCCGGACACCCGAGCTCGGTGGCGAGCTGTTCCCCGCCGGCAAGTACCGCATCGGCGACCTCGTCAACCAGACGCTGCGCGCCGGCCTGAAGGCCGAGCCCCGCCGGCTCATCTTCGGCGAGGACGTCGAGGACCCGAAGGGCGGCGTCTTCCGCCTCACCCGCACGCTCTCGACCGACTTCCCCGGCCGCGTGGTCAACTCCCCGCTGGCCGAGTCGACGATCCTCGGCGTCGCCTGCGGTCTCGCGAGCTACGGCTGGAAGCCGGTATTCGAGATCCAGTTCATCGACTTCATCTGCGCGGGCTGGAACCAGCTCGCGACCAACCTGGCCACGCTGCGTTGGCGCACCAACGGCCAGTGGACCTGCCCCGCCGTGCTTTACGCCCCGTACGGCGCGTACCTGCCCGGCGGCAGCCTCTGGCACAGCCAGACCAACGAGTCGCTCTTCGCCCACCTCCCCGGTCTCCACGTCGTGGTGCCCAGCACCCCGGCCGACGCCGCCGGCCTGCTCTGGACGGCGATGCATGCCGAGGACCCGGTGCTCTTCCTCGTGCCCAAGCACATGTTCTGGGCCGAGCGCGAGAGCACGCAGCCGGTCGCCCCGGTGCCTTTCGGCCAGGCGCGGGTCTGCCGCGAGGGCGCGGACGTCACGCTCGTCGCCTGGGGCAACACCGTTGAACTTTGTGAGCAAGCGCTGGAGACGCTCGGCGACGAGCTCAGCGTCGAGCTGATCGACCTGCGCACGATCGTGCCATGGGACCGCGAGACCATCGCCGAGTCGGTGCGCAAGACCGGCCGCCTCGTCGTCGTGCAGGAGGACACCGTCAACTGCTCCGTCGGCCAGATGATCGTCACCGAGCTGAGCGAACGCCCTGAGGTCTTCTCGCGCATGGTCTGCCCGCCGGTGTTGGTTTCGAAGGGCAACGTGATGATCGGCTTCAACGCCGTCAGCGAATGCGCCGCGCTGCCCGATGCCGCCCGCGTGCTCGCCGCCCTGCGCCAGACGATGACCGCCGCGCTCACCCGCGCGACCGTCACGCCGCCGTCGCGGGCTTTTGCGCCCGTGGCTGCCGCCGCCGTGCCCGCCGCCGGGACGGCGCCGGAGAAGGTCGCCGGGGAGCCGCTCAAGGTGCCGATCATGGGCGAGGGCATCCGCGACGCCCGCGTCGTCTCGCTGCTCAAACAGCCCGGCGATCCGGTGCAGCCCGACGAGGCGCTCTGCGAGGTCGAGACCGAGAAGGCCGTGTATCCGATCGAAGCCGCGCAGGCGGGCACGTTCGTCGGCTGGCGCACGAAGATCGACGACACCGTGCTGGTCGGGCAGGTGATCGGCGTGCTGGCGCCGGTCGGCGTCGACTGGCGCACGGTTTCGCTCGAGGCGGGCGACTCCGCCGCACCGGGCCGGGCGCCGAAACCGGGTCGCTCGTCTGTCTCCGATATTCCGGTGCAGCTGCCGCCCGAGCCGCCGCCGGAGCAGGCGGCGATCGCCAAGCGCGTCGGCCTCGCCGGCGTCGTTTCGCTCGACGAGCTCGGCGCGCCGCCCGGAGCGGTGCCGCGCGAGCCGGTGCTCGCGCCCGCGATCTCACAGCGGCTCGCGCCGGTCGTGCCCGCCACGATCGAACTGGCGATCGACTGGAGCGCGATCCGCGCGGCCCGGCAGATCGCCAAGTTGCGCGACCCGGCCGGGGCGCCGTCGCCCTCGTCGATGGTCGCGTGGGCCGTCACGCAGGTGATGGTGATCAACCCGTCGTTCCGTCGGCTGGTGCTCAAGGGTTCGCACATCGTCGAGGTCGAGGACTTCGAGCTCGGCGTGGCCGTCGCGCTCGAGGGCGACCGGCTCGTGACCGCCGTCATCCCGCAGGCCAACCGGCTGACGTGGGACGAGTTCCACACCACGTACGTGCGCGTGATCGACGAGGCCCGCCGCGGCAAGATCGTCGAGGTGCGCGCGCCGCTGATGATCTCGAGCCTGGGCAGCTTCGGCGTGCGCGCCGCGATCCCGATCGTGGTGCCGCCGGCGATGAGCACGCTCTTCATCGGCACCTCGCACCACGAGATGATCCGCAACGGCAACTCCTACAAGGCCACCGAGGTCGTCACCATGGCGCTGACATTCGACCACCGCGTGGTCAACGGCGGCGGCGCGGCGATGTTCATGCAGGACCTGCGCAAGGCGATGGAGACCTTCCAGCTTCCCGCAATGGACTGAGCCGGCGGTGGCGGGGGCATCGTCCTCGAAGGACGGCATCCCTCCACCCGTAGCGATGCGCGTGAGCGCATCGATCCGGGTTCGGTGGGGAGAACGTGGGCGGAGGTGACGTCGTGTTTGTAGCGATGCGCGGGAGCGCATCGATCCGTTTGACGTAAGCCCATCGAGGCCGGCCTCGTCGCGCTGCGCCGGTGTTGTCGGAGGCTTTGCCGAGGCGCCGATTTTGCATCGGTGCGGCCGACCGCTTGCGGTGCGGGCCGCTTCGGCGTTGCATGCCGGCCACACCCCTCCACGCATGAAACTCCTCTTCGTCGGCGGCACCGGCAATATCAGCACCTCCTGCAGTCGGCTGGCCCTGGAGCTTGGCCATGAGCTCTGGCTCCTGCATCGGCCGGGCCGCCCGGGCATCGCCGGCGCGCGCGACCTGCCCTGCGACATCGCCGACGAAGCCGCCGCCGCGACCGCGCTGGCACCGCACCGGTTCGACGCCGTGGTGCAGTTCATCGCCTTCACGCCGGTGCAGATCGAGCGCGACCTGCGACTCTTCGCGGGCCGTTGCGGGCAGTACGTCTTCATCAGCTCGGCCTCGGCCTACGCCAAGCCGCGCACCTTCGCGCCCACCACCGAGCGCACCCCCCTTGAGAATCCGCGCTGGCAGTATTCGCGCGACAAGATCGCCTGCGAGCAGGTGTTGCGCACGGCCGGCGTGGCGCGGCTGCCCTACACGATCGTACGTCCGTCGCTCACCTACGACACCGTGATCCCGCTGCCCATCGGCGGCTGGACGGATTTCACCACCGTCGAGCGCATGCGGCGCGGCCAGCCGGTGATCGTGCCCGGCGACGGCACCAGCCCGTGGACGATCACCCACGCCGAGGATTTTGCGCCGGGCCTGCTCGGGCTGCTCGGCAACCCCGCGGCGTACGGCGAGGACTTTCAGATCACGTCGGACGAGGCGCTCACCTGGGACGAGCTCTACACGCAGACCGCGCAGGCCGCGGGCGTGGCGCAGCCGCGGCTGGTGCACATCCCGTCGGAACTGCTGGTCGCGTGGAACCCGGAGCTCGAAGGGACGTTGCTCGGCGACAAGTCGCACACCGCGATCTTCGACAACTCGAAGCTGCGCCGCGCCGTGCCCGGTTTCCGGCCACGCATCGCCTACCGCGACGGCATTCGCCGCACGCTGGCGTGGTTCGATGCCGATCCCTCCCGCCGCCGGCTCCCGCCCGAGAACGACGCTTTCCTCGAGCGGCTGCTCGCGGCCTACGCACGGGCTTGGCCGACAGGACGGATCGGGTGAACGCGTCGCTCCCGCCTCGGGGCTTGCGTGGGGCGCGGGTTGGCGGCACGACTTTCGGCTCCATCCCGGACACAACCCTTACCATGTCGCAACCCTCCGCCACTCCTCCCACCGGCACCAAAGGCTGGGTCTCCTTCCGCCCCGAACTCAAGGTGCTCGACTGCACCGTGCGCGACGGTGGTCTGATGAACGACCACAACTTCCCGCTCGAGTTCGTCCAGGCCATCTACCAGGCCGACGTCGCGGCCGGCGTCGACTACTTCGAGATCGGCTACAAGGGGGCGCGCCGCCTCTACCCGACTGCCCAGTACGGCACATGGAAATGCTGCTCCGAGGATGACATCCGCCGCGTGGTCGGCGACCAGCGGACCGGCACGAAGGTCTCGGTCATGGCCGACGCCGAGCGCACCGACTACCACACCGACATCCTGCCGCGCGACAAGAGCATGGTCGATATGTACCGGGTGGCCACTTACATCCACCAGATCCCGGCCGCGCTGGAGATCGTCAACGACGCCCACGACAAGGGCTACGAGACCTGCCTGAACATCATGGCCGTCTCGACCGTGCCGGAGGCGGAGCTCGACAGCGCGCTCGAGGTGATCGTGCAGTCGCCGGTGAAGGCGCTCTACGTCGTCGACAGCTTCGGCACGCTCTACAGCGAACAGATCCGCGACCTGGTGCATCGTTTCCAGAAGCACACCAAGCCGGCGGGCAAGGAGATCGGCATCCACACGCACAACAACCTCCAGCTCGCCTTCGCCAACACCATCGAGGCGATCGTGCTGGGCGCGAACTATGTCGATGCCAGCATCGGCGGGCTCGGCCGCGGCGCGGGCAACTGCCCGATGGAGCTGGCGCTGAGCTTCCTGCACAACCCGAAGTTCCAGATGCGCCCGATTCTCGAGGCCTTGCAGAAGAACGTGGAGCCGATGCGCGAGGAGCTGCGCTGGGGCTTCGCGATCCCGTACATGCTCACCGGCTACCTGAACCAGCATCCGCGCACCGCGATGAAGTTCATGGAGGGCGACGGCTACCGCGACATCGTGAAGTTCTACGACGAGGCCCTCGCCGAGCCCTGAGCGGCGTGGTCGTTCCCCGTGTTCCGGCGCGCCCATCGCGGCGCGCCTTTTTTGTGAGCATCGGGCAGGGGCGTCGCGTGGGGATCCCCCACCTCACGCCGCTTTTTCCCGCCAAATAGGTCCACGGGCGTGGACCTATTTGGCGGAGCACAACGGTCGGCGGGTCTTTCTCGACCGAAAACAGGGGGCTTTCTGCCGCCAAATACTTCCACGGTCGTGGAGTTATTTGGCGAAATGAGGTTCCGGCGTGGTTTGCAAACCGGCATTGCGGGCGGCGCGGGGGGGCGCACACACTCGGGATCACTCAACCGTCCCTCCCCGTGCAACTTCGCATCAAACGCCTCACCCCCACCGCCAAGCTCCCGGTGCGCACCACCGCGCACGCCAGCTGTTTCGACCTGTACGCCGACATGGACGGCACCCTCGCCCCCGGCGAGCGGCTGTTGGTGAAGACCGGACTCTCTGTGGCGGTGCCGCCCGGATACGAGGTGCAGGTGCGCAGCCGCAGCGGGCTCGCGCTCAAGCACGGTGTGATGGTGCTCAACTCGCCCGGCACGGTCGACGCCGACTACCGCGGCGAGGTGGGCGTGATCCTCATGAACTTCGGCAAGGAGCCCTTCACCTTCGCGCGCGGCGAGCGCATCGCCCAGATGGGCGTGTACGCCGTGGTGATGTGCCCGGCCGAGGAGGTCGAGACGCTCGACGAGACGGCCCGCGGCGCCGGCGGTTTCGGCCACACCGGCCGCTGAGGCCGCACGGTCGTCCGCGCGCGACAAACCGGCTCGCCCCGCGTCGCCCCGTATCCCACGCTCCCGCGTCCATCCCGTTCTCCCCACCATGTTCAACGGCAAGAAGGTCGTGGTCGTCATGCCGGCGTACAACGCCGAGAAGACCCTGCGCGCCACCTACGACGAGGTGATGGCGCAGGGCGTGGTGGACCTCGTGATCCTCGTCGACGACGGCAGCCGCGACCGCACCGTCGAGCTGGCGCGCACGCTGCCGCAGATGCTCGTCCATGTGCACGAGCGCAACCAGGGCTACGGCGGCAACCAGAAGACCTGCTACCGCCTCGCGCTCGAGCAGGGCGCCGACGTGGTCGTGATGGTGCACCCGGACTACCAGTACACGCCGCTGCTGCTGCCTGCGATGGCCTCGATGATCGGCAACGGTCTCTACCACTTCGTGATGGGCTCGCGCATCCTGGGCGGCCACGCGCTGCGCGGCGGCATGCCGTGGTGGAAGTACCTCGCCAACCGCGGGCTCACCGCGGTGCAGAACCTCCTGCTCGGTGCCAAGCTCTCCGAGTACCACACCGGCTACCGCGCCTACTCGCGTGAGTTGCTCGAGAAGCTCGACCTCTCGGCGAACTCGGACGATTTCGTCTTCGACAGCGAGTTCATCGCGCAGGCGCTCTGGCTCGGCTATCCGATCGCCGAGGTGAGCTGTCCGACGAAGTACTTCCCGGAGGCGTCCTCGATCAATTTCCGCCGCAGCGTGGTCTACGGCTTCGGCTGTCTGCGCGTGGCGGCCCGGTACTTTCTGAGCCGCAAACTCGGCCTGAACCAACCGCCGTTTCTGGCCGTGCTCGAGCGGTGAATGCAGTTTGGCGGGCGGGCGGACCTTCGACCGATGTTGGGAGCGGATCGCTGTAGCCGGGGGCGGTGACCCCGGCCGGATCGGACACGGTCAATCTGGAACTCACGAACGCAGAAACGAAGACCGCACTGCCGAGCACGCGGAGGGGCCGGGTGCCGGATTGATGCGCCGGGCGGGGCGCGGGCGCCGCTGCCGTTACTCCCCGATGATCTTCACGAGGACACGCTTGCGGCGGAGACCGTCGAACTCGCCGTAGAAGATCTGCTCCCAGGGGCCGAGATCGAGCCGGCCCTCCGTCACGGCGACGACGACCTCGCGGCCCATGAGGGTGCGCTTGAGGTGGGCGTCGGCGTTGTCCTCGCCGCAATTGTGGGCGTATTGGCTGTGTGGTGTCTCGGGCGCGAGCCGTTCCAGCCACTTCTCGAAGTCGGCGTGCAGGCCGGCCTCGTCGTCGTTGATGAAGACGGAGGCGGAGATGTGCATGGCGTTGACGAGGCACAGACCCTCGCGGATGCCGCTGGCGCGCAGCTCGGCCTCGACCTGCGGGGTGATGTTGAGGAAGGCCCGGCGGGCGGGGACCTCGAACCAGAGCTCCTGGCGGTGGGACTTCATGCGACGAGGATGGCGCGGGCGGGTGGGGCGGCCAAGCCCGCAGCGTGGCACCGCTCACCGCGCGGCCCGCCCGCGGCTTTTTCCCTTGGTTCGGCGGCGGTGGCGCGGTGGAGTGGCGGTGCGATGGAGCAATACCACCAGCTACTCCGCCTCGTCCTCGAGAAGGGCCGCCTCAAACCCGACCGCACCGGCACCGGATGCTACTCGGTCTTTGGCGCACAGGCGCGTTTCGATCTGCGCACGAGCTTCCCGCTGCTCACGACCAAGAAGCTCCACCTGCGCTCGATCATCCACGAGTTGCTCTGGTTCCTGCAGGGCGACACCAACATCGCCTACCTCCACGCCAACAACGTCACCATCTGGGACGAGTGGGCCGACAAGGACGGCAACCTCGGCCGCGTGTACGGCGCGCAGTGGCGCGACTGGCGCCGCCCCGACGGCACCTCGGTCGACCAGATCGCGCGGCTGATCGAGGGGCTGAAGCGCGATCCGAACAGCCGGCGGCACATCGTCACGGCGTGGAACCCCGGCGAGATCGAGCAGATGGCGCTCACGCCGTGCCACGCGATGGTGCAGTTCTTCGTGGCCGACGGGGAACTCTCCTGCCAGCTCTACCAACGCAGCGCGGACCTGTTCCTCGGGGTGCCGTTCAACATCGCCTCCTATGCGCTGCTCACGCTGATGGTGGCGCAGGCGTGCGGGCTGAAGCCGGCGGAATTTGTGCACTCCTTCGGCGACCTGCATCTCTACTCGAACCACCTCGAGCAGGCGAAGCTCCAGCTCTCGCGTGAGTTCCGGCCGTTGCCGACGATGGCGCTGAATCCGGAGGTCAAAGACATCTTCGGCTTCCGTTTCGAGGACTTCACGCTTTCCGGCTACGACCCGCACCCCGCGATCAAGGCGCCGATCGCCGTGTAGGGAATGGGCGATGGCAGATGGGCGATGGCAGATGGGCGATGGACGATGGGGCCGGATGCGGGAGATTCTTTATGACACCCGAAGAAATGAAGCGACGGACGCGCGTGTTCGCGGTGGCGGTTTTCGGTTTCATTGAGGAGCTGCCGAAGACGGTCGCGGGACAGACGATTGCGCGGCAGTTGGCGAGATCGTCGAGCTCGGTGGCGGCGAACTACCGGGCGGCGCAACGAGCGCAGACGCGAAAGGAGTTCATCGCGAAGATGCACGATGCCCGCGAAGAAGCGGATGAGTCCCAGTTCTGGCTCGAGTTCTCGGTCGATTGCCGATGTGCGCCGATTGGCGATGCCCAGCCGTTGATTCAGGAAGCCGGCGAGTTGACCGCGATTCTCACCCAGGCCATCAAGACAGCCTCTTGTGCCTGAACCATCCGCCATCGCCCATCCGCCATCGTCCATTCGTTTCATCGCCATCGTCGCGATGGCGGAGAATCGCGTGATCGGGGCGGGCAACAAGCTGCCGTGGCACCTGCCCGAGGACTTCAAGTGGTTCAAGCAGCAGACGCTTGGGAAGACGCTGCTCATGGGCCGCAAGACGTTCGAGTCGATCGGCCGGCCGCTGCCGGGGCGCACGACGCTCGTGCTCAGCCGCTCCGGCGCGGCGCTCCCCGGGGTGACGGTGGTCCGCTCGCTCGGTGAGGTCGCCTCCGCCGCGCCGTCGGCCGCGGAGATCGTGGTCTGCGGCGGCGCGGAGATCTACCGGCTCACCCAGCCGCTCTGGCAGGAAGTTTTCGTGACGCGGGTGAAACGCGCCGTCGCAGGCGGCGACGCGTTCTTCCCGGAGTTCGAAGGTGCGTTTGGCGCGCCCGAGGTCGTGCGCGACACACCGGAGTTCACGATCCTGCACTACCGACGCTGAGCTTTTGTGCGATCCGCGAGTCTCGCGTGATGGTCGGATCGAAGACGCCGTGCATGTGACGAAGGCCGCCAAGGCTTTCGCCTGAGCCAGGCAGGTCGAGCGAGGTTCCGCGCGGACTGGCGGCCCCCCTGGTGAAGCCGTCGGCTTGTGGGTCTGTCGGGTAGGTCCGGTCTCCAACCGGACGCCCTTGGTTCCATCCACCGTCGTCAGCTCATGCTTGGTGGGGTCCAGTCGGAGACTGGACCTGCGTGCCAAATGCATCGGCTCGATTGGCCGTAGCGGATCGAAGTCCTGCGAGTTTCGCCACCACGGTTCGCGGGACTTCTCGCCCGGAGTGCGTTTAGCGGGATCACCGCTCCCGGCCACAACCGGAAGCGGTGCGCGCACGGGCCTACTTGACGGACTGCTTGGCGAGCGAAACTAGATCCTCGCCGCCGTGGAGGATGTGCAGGCGGTAGGAGTAGGTCATCGGCCAGGGCGTGAGGCGGAACGGGGCGTGCGGCATCGCGCCCCAGGAGTCGTCGCCGCCGAGGCCGCGCTGCTTCAGGTCGAGGTTGAGCGTGACGGTGTCGCGGTCGGGCAACTGGTAGCGGTAGAAGTTCTCGTGCTGGGTGGCGCAGTAGAGATCGTCCGTGGTGTAGTGGAGCGCGTTGGCGCTGAGCAGCGGCTGGCCGACGGCGAGCAGGCCGAGGCCGGCGTCGTTGGTGAGCGCGAGCCAGCGCACGCCCTCCTTGTTGCCGGTCTCCTGCGGCTTGATGTAGTCGAAATACTGGTCGCGGACGCGGCCGGAGTAGAGGCCGACACGGGCGTCCTGGCGGTCCCAATAGGTTTCCTGCGGGCCCTTGCCGAACCAGGTGAGCTGGTCGAAGCCGGCGCGCAGCGTGGTCTGCATGCCGAAACGCGGCGGCTCGGCGACGGCGAGGTAGGGCTCGGGCGTCCAGGAGGATTCGACGAGCACGTCGCCGCTGCCGAGGACGGTCCAGGTGACGCAGTATTCGCTGCGCGGAGCGGCGAGCGGACCGGTGGCGGTCACGACGATGCGGCCGGGCTCCGGCTGGACGACCTCGACCTTGGTCGGGGCGAACGTCGCGTGGGCCTTGCGCCAGATGCCGGGGCCGCCGGGCGTCCAGGTGTTCTTGGCCGGGCTCTCATCGGTCATCTTGTTGCCGCGGTCGTTGTCGACCGGGGCGCGCCAGAAGTCGGGCCCGAGCGGGCCGGCGAGCAGTTCAGTGTCGCCGGATTTCAAGGAGACGAGGAGGCCGGACTTGGCGTCGACGGCGGCGGCGAAACCGGGGCCGCGCACGATGATGCTACCGGGCTGGCGGTCGAGCTGGAGTGGCGGAAGCGGCGCGCCGGCTGCGAGCACAGCGGGGGCGGCGATGGGGAGCTTGAACTGCTCCCACGCGACTTCGTGGCCGGCGGGCGCCCAGGGCGTGTCGGCCTTCAGCTTGAAGCTGAGCTCGAGGAAATACTCGGTGGCCGGTGCGGGCGTGATCGGAGCAAACGGGATGGCGACAGTCTTCGTCTCGCGCGGGGCGAGGGCGAGATCGGCGAGGTCGCCCTGCTGGAGAACCTTGCCGTCGGCGACGATGCGCCAGTCGGCGGCGAGCCAGTCCTGCACGGCGCGGAACTCGGCCCAGTTGGCGATCTCGACGCGGCCCGCGGCGAGGTCGGCGGCGCGGAGCTGGATCGGCTGATACACCTTCTTCACCTCGGCGAGGCCGGGGTGCGGCGTGCGGTCGGCGGAGACGAGACCGTTGGCGCAGAAGTTGCCGTCGGAGGCGGTGCCGGCGGGACCGAAGGTGCCGCCGTAGGCGAAGAACGTGCCGAGCTTGGGGTCGAGCGGGAGCGCGCGGGCGTTCTCGAGCTGCTCGATCTTGCGCGAGGCGGGCACGGGCGTGCGCAGGCCCTGATCGACCCAGTCCCAGATGAAGCCGCCCTGGAGGTGCTTCGCGCCGGCGTAGATCGGGCGCCAGTAGGCCCAGAGGTCGCCGGTGCTGTTGCCCATGGCGTGGGCATACTCGCACTGGATGAAGGGCTTGGTGCGCGGGAGGGAGGCGTAGTTGGCCACGCTCTCCGGCGAGGCGTACATCGGGCAGACGATGTCGCTCGTCTCGAAGTTCTTGGCGCCCTCGTACTGCACGAAGCGGGAGGTGTCGTGCTGTTTCAGCCACGTGTAGGTGGCGCGGAAGTTGACGCCGAAGCCGGCCTCGTTGCCCAGCGACCAGCCGATGACGCAGGCGTGGTTCTTGTCGCGTTCGAACATGCGGATGGTGCGGTCGAGGTGCGCGGGGCCCCAGGAGGGCTGGTTGGAGAGCGTGGCGTCCTCGGCGTAACCGATGCCGTGCGACTCGATGTTGGCCTCGTCGATCACGTAGAGCCCGTATTCGTCGCAGAGCGCGTACCACTCGGGGGTGTTGGGATAGTGGCAGGTGCGGACGGCGTTGATGTTGTTTCGCTTCATCAGGCGGATGTCCTCGAGCATGCGCTCGCGGGTCATCACCTGGCCGAGGTCGGGGTCCCACTCGTGGCGGTTCACGCCGCGCAGGAGCACGGGCTGGCCGTTGACGAGCAGTTGGCCGTCGCGGATCTCGACCGAGCGGAAACCGACCTTCCACGGGATGACTTCGAGGACTTTGCCGGCGGCGTCCTTGGTGGTGAGGAGAAGCGTGTAGAGGTGCGGGGCTTCGGCGGACCAGAGCTGGGGGGCGGAAACAGGGATTTCGACTGATGCTGTCTCCGTCGCTCCGGGCGAGAGGTAGACTTTGGTGTTCACGCTGACTGCAGGAACATGTTCGCCGGAAGAGCCTAACAGTTTCGCCGACAGCATGAGATCGGCAGACTTGTCTGAATCGTTGCTTAGCGCGACGGCGACGTGGAGCGTTGCGTTGCGGTATTTGGCGTCGAGTTCGGTGGTGGTGCGGAAATCCCGGATCCGTGCCGCCGGCGCGCTCCAGAGCGTGACATCGCGGAAGATGCCGCTGAGGCGCCAGAAGTCCTGGTCCTCGAGGTAGGAGCCGTCGCACCAGCGGATGACCTCGGCGGCGAGGAGGTTGTCGCCGGCTTTCAGGTACGGCGTGAGGCGGAAGGTGGCGGGGGTGCGGCTGTCCTTGCTGAAGCCGAGCTTCTGGCCGTTGAGCCAGAGCTCGAAATAGGAGTTCACGCCGTCGAAGGTCACGTACACCTCGCGGCCCTGCCAGTCAGCGGGCACCGTGAAGTGGGTGCGGTAGGCGGAGACGGGGTTGTAGTCGGTGGGTGGCAGCGGCGGCTGCACGTCTTTCCAAGGGTAGGAGACGTTGGTGTAGATCGGGATGCCATAGCCTTCGACTTCGACGTTGGAGGGAACCGGGATGGTCTTCCAAACGGAGTCGTCGAAGTCGGGTTTCCAGAAATCGGCGATGCGCTCGGCGGGCTTGGCGACCCAGGCGAACT
Organism: Verrucomicrobiota bacterium; assembly: GCA_023457035.1. Classification (GTDB taxonomy): domain Bacteria; phylum Verrucomicrobiota; class Verrucomicrobiia; order Opitutales; family Opitutaceae; genus CAJCBL01. The sequence goes on along the minus strand of JAEWNN010000157.1, from coordinate 2,712 downwards.
TCCACTGGCCATTGAGCGAGCGCACGAAGGGTGAGTTGGCGCGGTCGAAGGTGAGCGCCTGCTCGGCGGTGGCGTAGCGTGTCAGGGTCGCCGCGGGCGGCTCGGTGCCAGCGTGGAGCTGGGTTTCGTCCTGCCAGGCGGGGCGGGGGGAGTCGGCGGCCGTGAGCGGCACGGTCGCGATCGCGGCGGCGAACAAAGCCGCGGGAGTTGCGGCGGAGGAGAGAAAGCGGATGCGCATCATCGGGGAAGAGGGGAGAGCCCCACCGTGTGCAGTCTGGCCTTGGGGACAAGCGGCCAACAGGTGGAGCGTCAGGATTTCGCGGTGTTCCCTGTGCTCTACTCAAGGCGGAAGCGGTTCCGAGTTTGTCACGTATTACGTGACAAACTCGGAGAGGCTTCTTCTTCGCCTCTCTGGCCTGTGGAGCGTGGCCGGGCCGGAGCGTAGGCGCAGCGGTCTCAGGAGATTGTCACGTAATACGTGACAACGGGATTCTCGTGCGGCGCGGCTGTTGAGGCAGCTATGAGGTGCCGACTTTTGCCAGCGGGGAGCGCGGGGGTGTTGGAGGAATATGCGGCGGAGTGCACTTCGCGGCCTGCGCCCACGCGCGTTCTCAAGCTCGCCCGCGCCCGGGACTCCTGCTTTCGTCCGACCACGCGCTCATGACTCCGCTCGAAGCCCAGGCCCGCATCGCCGCCCTCCGCACCGAACTCGCCCGCCACGACGAGCTCTACTACCGGCAGGCGCGACCGGAGATCGGCGACTTCGAGTACGACATCCTCAAACGCGAGCTGGCCGACCTCGAGGCGGTGCATCCGGAATTCGCGGCCGGTGCTTCGCCGACGAAACGCGTGGGCGACGACCGAGCCGAGGGCTTTGCCCGCGTGCGCCATCGGCAGGCGATGATGACCCTCGACAACACCTACGACGAGGGCGAGCTGCGCGACTTCCATGCGCGTCTCGTGAAACTCCTCGGCACCGACGATCTCGCCTACACCGTCGAGCCGAAGATCGACGGGCTGGCGGTGAGCCTCACCTATGAACACGGCAAGCTCGTCCGAGCCGTGACGCGCGGCGACGGCGAGGAGGGCGACGATGTGACGGCGAACGTGCGGACGATCAGAACGCTCCCGGAGTCGCTGAAGGAGACCGGGAACCGGAGACCGGAGACAGGAAAGGCCGGACCGGAAACCGGAAACCGGAAACCGGAAACCGGTGAGTTGCCCTTGTTCGCCGAGGCGACTGAGGGTGTGCGCGAGCTCGCCGGTCTACGCGCGGACGCTGCGGCGCCGTCCACCGTCCACCGTCCACCGAACACTGGCTCTCCGGATCTGATCGAGATCCGCGGAGAAGTATTCCTCCGTATCGAGGAGTTCCAGCGGATCAACCGCGAACAGGAGGAGGCGGGGCTCGAGCCCTACGCGAATCCGCGTAACCTGGCCGCGGGCACACTCAAGCTGCTCGATCCGGTGGAGGTCGCGAAGCGCCGGCTGGAGATCGTGCTCTACGGTCTTGGTGCGTGCGAACCGGCTGAGCCGGCCGGGTCGCAGTCGGACTACCTCGCGCAACTCGCCGCCTGGGGGCTGCCGGTGGTCGAGAAGTCCTGGGCGGTGCGCGGGATCGACGCCGTGTGGGCGGCGATCCGTGAGCTCGACGAACGCCGGCGCGGCTTCGCGTACGCGACCGACGGCGCGGTGGTGAAACTCGACCGGCTCGACCAGCAGCAGCGCGCCGGCTTCCGCGGTGAGGGCCAGAGTGCGCGCAAGCTCTCGCCGCGCTGGGCGTGCGCGTACAAGTTCGCCCCCGACCGCGCCGAGACGCGCGTGAACGCGATCACCATCCAGGTGGGCCGCACCGGCGCGCTCACGCCGGTGGCCGAGCTGGAACCGGTGCTGCTTGCCGGTACGACGGTGAAGCGTGCCACGCTCCACAACGCCGAGGAGATCGCGCGCAAGGATGTGCGGCCCGGCGACGCCGTGCTGATCGAGAAGGCCGGCGAGATCATTCCTGCCGTGGTGCAGGTGCTCGTGGAGAAACGCCCGGCCGGACTCGCGCCGTACGTTTTCCCGACGAGTTGCCCGATCTGCGGCACCGCGGCGACGCGCGCCGAGGGCGAGGTCGTGTGGCGTTGCCCGAACGCCGATTGCCCCGAAAAGGTGCGGCGGCGGCTGGAGCATTTCGCCTCGAAGGGTTGCCTCGACATCGACGGGCTCGGCGAGGAGGTCGTCGGCCTGCTCATCGAGCGCGGGCTGGTGAAGACAATCCCCGACATCTTCCGGCTGAGACTCGAGGAACTGCTGCCGCTGAAGAAGTCCGGCGAGGTGTGGGCGGGCAACTTGATCGCCGCCATCGCCGCGCGGAAGCATGCCGACCTCTGGCGTGTGCTCAACGGCCTCGGCATCCCTCAGGTGGGCGCGGCTGCATCAAAGGATCTCGCGCAGCGCTTCCGCTCGCTCGACGCGATCGCGGCCGCGAGCGAAGCCGATCTGCTCAACGTCGGCGGGTTTGGTGAGCGAACGGTTGGGTTGCTGCGCGACTGGTTCGCGCAGCCGACGAACCAGGCACTGCTCGCCGATCTACGGGCCGCCGGGCTGGAACCGACGCCTCCCGCGGCGGCTGGTACGGGCGCGCCGCTGGCGGGCAAGACGCTCGTGCTCACCGGCACGCTGCCCACGCTTTCGCGTGAGGCGGCGACCGAGCTGATCGAGCAGGCC
>JAEWNN010000156.1 GCA_023457035.1 Verrucomicrobiota bacterium | reverse complement strand
TGCGCGACTCCCTCGTGCCGAAGTACGCCGAGCTCATCTACAACGGCTTCTGGTACGCCCCCGAGCGCGAGGCCATCCAGGCCCTCATCGACGAGAGCCAGAAGAGCGTCACCGGCACCGTCCGCCTCAAGCTCTACAAGGGCAACATCATCACCTGCGGCCGCAAGTCGCCGAAGTCCCTCTACGACCCGCACGTCGCCTCGATGGAGGGCGTGAAGAGCTGGTACAACCAGAGCGACGCCACCGGCTTCATCCGCCTCAACGGCCTGCGCCTGCGCGCGCGCAAGCTCGCCCAGGGCGGCCCGAAGGTCTGAGCCCGCTTCCGTCGCAGGGTGCGCCCTCGGTCGCACCGCCCCGCTTCACACCGGCCGGCGCCACCAGCGCCGGCCTTTTTCCTGCCCGCCGCCCGGCCGTTTCGCCCAAGCGGCCCCGGTTCGCTCCGATCCTCGTCGCGATCAGGCCTTCGAGCGGTCGCCCGCCAACTGGCGCGCGACCGTGCCCTCGAGATACAGCGTCTGCGTTGGGAACGCCATCGACAGACCACGGGCCTCGATCGCCCGCATGTAGGCGAGGTTGAGCCGCTGCCGCAGCGCCATGTGCCGGTGGAAGTCGGGGTCCTTCACGACGAAGACGATCGCGATGTCCATCGACGACGCGCTGAAGTCGCGGAAATACACCGACACGGAGGTCGGCTCGATCTCCGCCTCGGCCAGCAACAGCCGCCGGATCTCGCCGACGAGCTCCTCCATCTGCTCCGCCTTCGTGTTGTAGGTGAGCCCGAGCACCTGCTCGACCCGCCGGCCGTTGAAGCGCGAGAGGTTGGTGATGTTCTCGCCCGCCACGCTCTTGTTCGGGATCACCATCAGGCTGCGGTCGAGCTTGCGGATCTTCGTCGAGCGCAGACCGATGTCCTCGATCGTCCCAACCTCGGAACCGATGCGCACGGTCTCGCCGAGCTTGAAGGGCTGGTCGATCGCCACGACGACCGAGCCGAAGATGTTCGCGATCGTGTCCTGCGCCGCCAAGGCGAAGGCCAGACCGCCGAGCCCGAGACCGGCGAGGAACGCCTTCACGTCCGCCCCGAGGCTCTGCGCGATCATCAGCACGCCGAAGACGACGAAGACCACGACCAGCGACTTCTTGATCCACGGCATGAACGCCGCGACGCTCATCTGCTTCTTCACCGCGAGCTCCTGCACGTGGTCGAGCAACGCGTTGAAGGCGCGCAGCAGCAGCCAGAAGATCGCGAGCGAGAACGCCACCGTGCTCGCGTACATAAGCGTGCGGTCGCCGGTATCCGAAAGCTTCAGCACCTTCAGGGCCGCCACCGCGCCCGCCACGGTGATGAGCGTGGCCACCGGCGCCTCCAGCGCGTGGAACATCTTGTCGTCGAGCGTCGTCTCGGTCTTCGCCGAGAAGCGCCGCAGCAGGCCGAAGAGCAGGGTTGTCACGACCTTCCGCAGCAGGAACGAACCCACGAGGAACAGCGCCGCGATCCCGTAGTGCGTCGGCGTGTTGCCGCTGCTTTTCACATCGAACAGCACCAGGACCAGATCGACCATGTGTTCGAGGAAGTCGGGAGTGCGTGGCTCGGCCAGCCCGCTGGCCACGGCGGCGGCCGCCTGGGTCGAGAGATGGGCTTGTCCGGCCGCCCCGGCGGGGCTGGCCGGAGCGGCGACGCCGGCCTCCTGCCCGAACGAACAGACGACCGCGGTGCACAGCAGACCCAGAACCAGAAAACGGCGGACGAGTTTCATGAGACCGGCGATGACACGGCGACCGCCAGCCCTGTCAATCCCGGTGCCGTGCGACTCAACGGGCGAAATCGAACGCCGGCGTGCCCGACCCGTAGGTCCGGGCTCCGACCAGACTCCCCAAGCTCACGCCTCCCCCTGCGGTTCATGCCACTCGCGACCAGTCGGAGACTGGTCCTACCCGCCGGCATGCCCGACCCGTAGGTCCGGTCTCCGACCGGACTCCCAGGGCTCACGCCTCCCCCTGCGGTTCATGCCACTCGCGACCAGTCGGAGACTGGTCCTACCCGCCGGCATGCTCACCCCGTAGGTCCGGTCTCCGACCGGACCCTCTCGGCTCACGCCTGCACGCCAGCCCACGCCCACAGCGACCGGTCGAAGACCGGTCCTACGCGGCCACCCGTAACGCAGGGCACTCAAGGGCCAATCCGTGACAAACCCGAGCGGCGCCGCGGAACCACCGCAGCGGCCTAACCCGGAGAAAACAAACCCGCCGGGCTCCCATGCGCCCGGCGGGTCGAACCCCATACAAGCAAAGTCAGCCCCGCCCGGATCGGACTCGCTTCCGGTGAAGCGATGCAGACGGCGGTCAGGCCACCGCAATCTTGCGCGGCTTGAGCGCCTCGGCCTTCGGCAGCGTCACGCGCAGCACCCCATCGCGCAGTTCGGCGACGACCTTGTCGGCATCGAACGTGTTGTCGTGCGCCAGCGTGAGGCTGAAGTCCGCCAGCGGCGTCTCGCGATAGAGCTGAGTCCAGCCCTCGGGTTTCTTCCACGCGCGGCGGCCGACGATCGTCAGCTCGCCCTCGTGGATCGTGAGCTCGAGGCCGTCCTTGGCCACGCCGGGCAGCCAGACCTCGAGGCCGAAGGCATCGGCGTTCTCCTTGATCTCGTAGCGGGGGGTGACAGCGGGCGCGGCCGGGGTCTCGGCGGACTCGGGCTGCGTGCGGTTGCGGGACGAAAGCAGAGTGTTGAAGAGCGACATGGTGGATCCCTCCAATGGGAAGTGGTTTCGGGTTTCAGGTTTCGGTTTCAGGTCGTGCGCGGTGTTCATTTCACCTCGACGCTGATCTTGCGCGGCTTGGCCTCCTCGCGCTTGGGCAGCGTGACGGTGAGCACGCCGTTCTCGTAGGCGGCGGCGATCTTGTCGGCCTGCACGCTCTCGGGGATGGTGATCGAGCGGGAGAACTCCACCGCTTCGGTCTCCTTGCCGTCGGCGCCGAAGGCCTTCCGCGAGCCGGAGATGGTCAGGTAGTCGTCGACCATCTCGACGTTGATGTCCTTGCGGTCGACGCCCGGCAGCTCGGCGCGCACATAGGTGTTGTCCTTGTCCTCGTAGAGATCGACGGCGAAGCCGCCGGTGCGGTTTGGCACCAAGTCCGGCGCGAGGGTGAACATCTCGCCGAGGGCGTTGTTGAACAGCCGATCGAACTCGCGCTCGAACGCGACCACCGGATTGCGGCCGGCGTACCCATAGAGCGGAGCGAGAGCGGAGGCGGCGGGTTGGTGATAACGAACGATCTTCATGGCTGATCCTTTCTGGTTTCGAGTTTCGGTTTCGTGTCCGTGTGACGGAAGTGGTTGCTGAACTTGCTCCCTGGGTTGCACACGCGATGCCGGCCCGCGCAGATGCGCTTCTCCCTGAAAACCAAGCAACTTCCACCGCCCCGCCGCCACCGCGCTGTGCCAGCCTGTCCAGGTGGGAAATTTCGCCGCGCGTTATTCCGGCACGCCCCACCGCCGACGCCTCCGAATGGTGGGGAGGGCTTTACGCCCGCCATCCCGCGCGTCCGAAATTGACGGGCACGAAGCCCGCCTCAGCGACGCAGTGGACAGAGTCGAAGTTCAGGGTTCAGGGTTCAAATTTCGAATCACCTCCGTTCCTGATTCCCTGCTTTCCACATTTTCCCCTCTGCCATTCCGCAATCCGAAATCCTCATTCCGCAATCGCCGCCCCCGCCCCGCCGCGCTTTCCTCCTCTCCCCGCCATGCCCACCGACTTCGACCGCATCATCGACCGCCGCCACACCGGCAGCGAAAAATGGGAACGCTACGCCGGCCGCGACGTCCTCCCGATGTGGGTCGCCGACATGGACTTCGCCTCGCCGCCCTGCGTGCTCGAAGCGCTCCACCGCCGCGTCGACCACGGTGTCTTCGGCTACACACAGCCGACCGAGTCCGCTATCGAGGCCATCGTCGCCCACCTGCTCGAACGCTACCGCTGGCGGATCGACCCCGAGTGGCTCGTCTTCACCCCCGGCGTGAACCGCGGCATGAACCTCGTGTGCCGCGCCATCGGCGAACGCGGCGACGCCATCGTCGTCCCCACGCCCGTCTACCCGCCCTTCTTCGGCGCCGTCGCCAACTCCCAACGTCGCCTGATCGACGTCCCCCTCGCCCGCCGCGCCGGCGAACGCTGGGAGTTCGACTTCGTCGCCCTCGCCGACCGCACCCCGGCCGACGCCCGCCTGCTGCTCCTCTGCCACCCGCACAACCCCGTCGGCCGCGCCTGGACCCGCGAGGAACTCGACCAACTCGGCCGTTTCTGCCTCGAGCGCGACCTCTGGATCTGCTCCGACGAGATCCACGCCGGCCTCGAGTTCGACGGCCGCGAGCACCTCCCCCTCGCCGCCCTCTTGCCCGAGATCGCCGAGCGCACCATCACCCTCCAGGCCCCCAGCAAGACCTTCAACCTCCCCGGACTCGGCCTCGCCTTCGCCATCGTCCCCGACGCCACCATCCGCCGCCGCATGCTCGGCGCCCGCGCCGGCCTCGTCCCGCCCGACCTGTCGCCGCTTTCTTACGCCGCCGCCGAAACCGCGTATCAGGAAGGTGAACCCTGGCGCCGCGAACTCGTCGCCTACCTCCAGGCCAACCGCGACGCCCTCGCCGCCTTCCTCGCTCGCGAGACGCCCGAGCTGAAGCTCGCCCCCGTCGAGGCGACCTATCTCGCGTGGATCGACGCCACCGCGCTGGGCCAGCCCGAGCCCGCCAAGTTCTTCGAGCAACACGGCCTCGGCCTCAACGACGGCGCCGGTTTCGGCGGTCCCGGTTTCGTCCGCCTCAACTTCGGCTGCCCCCGCGCCACCCTCGACGAAGGCCTCCGCCGCCTCCGCGCCGCCGTGGTCGCAGCCCGCCGCTGAACCCAAATCCCGAAGACGACAGAAGGTAACGAAGGCAACAAAGGGCCTCCGTACCCAGGGGAACCAACGCTCACAGGCCGGGGAGCCGTCGCTTCACCTGCCAGGAGAAGGCCGAAACCCCGGATTCCCTTATCGAACTCGTTCGCACTTCGTTCTCTTCGTTGCCTTCTGTCGGTTCCAACTGCGCTTTTTAGGCTACTGAGCCTCGCGTATTGGACTGACGGCCGATGGTAGGGCGGGACCGCTGGGCCCGCCGAGCGAACGGACGGCCCGGCGGTCCGTCCCTACCACGGTCAGTCTATTGCGCGAGGACCAATAGATACGGCTGTGGCGTTGCCCGTGAGGGCAACGATCCGCGCAAGCTCACCCAGTGGCGCTGCTCGCTTGGGGCACGCCCTCGCACCGCGCACGGTCACATCCGCGCCCCGCTGCGCTCATGCTTCGTTACGGCCGACCGCGCTGGCTCAGACCAACGCGCACCGCGGAGATCGTCTCATCCCAGCTCCCGTGCGACCCCGGACCACGTTTCAGTTGGCGCAGGTCGCGCACATCTTCGGTGAGCAGCACCTGATCCCCGCGGCATTTCGGATCGGCATAGACGGTGAGGTGCACCCCGCCCAGAATCCGGATCGAGGAGACGCGGTCGTTGATCTTGCTCCCGTCGGGAAAACGGATGTCGCGCAGATCCTGGATCTCGGTTCCGGGATCGAGTTCGAGCGCATCGCCCTGGAAACCCGGATCGGCGTAGAGGATCACACACGCCGGCCCGCGCGACCCATGCGGCCGGTGCCTCCGCTCCGGTTCCGGCCGCGGGCGTTCCCGGGGCGTCGGGTCGGCGCGCACCGCGGTGATGGCGTCATCCCAGCGCTCCAACCCCGGGCCGCGGCGCGACAGGCGGCGCAGATCCGGGATATCCTCGTCCACCGACAGCCGGTCGCCACGAAACTTCGGATCGGCATAGACGTTGAGCTTCATTCCCCCGAGCACCCGGATCGAGGAGACACGGTCGTTGATCTTGCCGCCGCCCGGAAAGCGCACCTCCCGCAGATCCCCGATCTCATCCCCAGGGTAGACCTCGAAGGCGTCGCCTTGGAAGTCAGGCTCCGAATACAGGATGGCCACGGTCGGCCGGGCTTGGCGCCGGCGCTCGTCGGGGCGCCCGGTGTCGCGCTGCGCCAGGACCACGGTGGGGGCAAGGGTCAGGAGGAGGAGGCAGGTGAGGGTTCTCATGGCAGAGGGAGTTGGCCGGCGGGGAGAAAGCGCGCCGCGGCGGATGTTCCCGTGCCGCAGCGGAGTCTGAGGAAGACCGCCCGTCGCCAAAGGTCAACCGTCCCGGGCTGCAACCGTGGCGCATCCGGACCTTCGCCCGGCCGCCGCCTGTAGCGTTGCGCGTGAGCGCAGCGATCCGGAATCCGCTCCGCGCGGCCCGTCCGCCCTACGCTCCTTCGCGCCAGCGGATTGCCACAGCCACCCGCCCCGCCAACGATCAGTCACCACCACCGTCCACCGTCCACCGTCCACCGCCCACCGTCTACCGCCCACCGTCTACCGCCCACCGCCCACCGTCCACGGCCCACCGTCCACCTCATGCCCGCCCTCGCCTCCGATCCGCGCATCGTCCTCACCCTCGACGCCGGCGGCACCAGCTTCCGCTTCTCCGCGCGCCGCGGCCGCGCGCGCATCACCGATCTCGTGACACTGCCGACCGAGGGTGCCGACCTCGCGCGTTGCCTGGCGAACCTCGTCGAGGGCTTCACTCGCGTGCGCGCGCTCTGCCCCGAGCCGCCGGTGGCGATCAGCTTCGCGTTCCCCGGCCCCGCCGACTACCCGGCCGGCATCATCGGCGACCTCCCGAATCTCCCCGCCTTCCGCGGCGGCGTCGCGCTCGGGCCGATGCTCGAGGCGAAGTTCGGGTTGCCGGTCTTCATCAACAACGACGGCGATCTCTTCGCCTACGGCGAGGCCATCGCGGGCTTCCTGCCGTGGGTGAACGAACAGCTCGCGCAGGCCGGCAGCCCGCGCCGCTTCGAGAACCTCGTCGGCGTCACCCTCGGCACCGGCTTCGGCGGCGGGCTCGTCCGCCGCGGCGAACTCTTCCGCGGCGACAACGCGATGGCCGCCGAGATCTGGCTCTTCCGCAACAAACTCGACCCGCGCACCAACGCCGAGGAGGGCGCCTGCATCCGCGCCGTGCGCCGCACCTACGCCGAGCTCGCCCACCTCGACGCCTCCACCGCGCCCGACCCGCGCGAGATCGAGGAGATCGCGCTCGGCAAACGCCCCGGCGCCCGCACCGCCGCCACCGAAGCCTACCACCGGCTCGGCGAAGTCGTGGGCGACGCCCTCGCGCACGCGCTCACGCTCGTCGACGGTCTCGCCGTGATCGGGGGCGGCCTGTCGGCCGCCGCACCGCTCTTCCTGCCCGCGGTCCTCGCGGAATTGAACGGCACCTACGCCACGCCCCAGGGCGGCACGCGTCGCCGTCTCGTCCAGCAGGCCTTCAACCTCGAAGAGTCCGACCAGCTTGCCGCGTTCCTCCGCGGCGCCACCCGCGAGATCGCCGTACCCGGCACCGACCGCCGCCTCGCCTACGACCCGCTCGCGCGGATCGGCGTGGGGATTTCCCGTCTTGGCACGAGCGAGGCCATCGCCCTCGGCGCCCACGCCTACGCCCTCCAGCAACTCGACCGGGGTTGAACCCGGACGTTGGCGGCTGCACCACCGCCAATCCAACCCGTGGGGTCGCCCTGAAAGGCCGCTCTGCGCCCGCCAATTCCCTTGCCCATCGTGCCACCGGCACTACGCTGCCCAGCTGTGAGCCCTGCCGTCAGTGGCGCCTTCTCCAGCCTGATAGAAGCCCTACCGAGTAGGCCTTTTGCCCCGAATCTTCCCGCAGGAAGACTCACCCAGCCAGTCTATCGCCGCCCGTTTTCCACCCTCAAACCCAGCACCGCGTGCTGATGGATCCCACTGTTGGGCGAAAAATATGCCTGAAGGAACAAACAACTCACTAATCAGCTTAGGCAACATTGCGAAGCCGGCTGACACTCTGATCAAGAAGGTATCTAAAGCTGTGGGTGGTGTATTTGCGCCATTTCAGATCAAGCGTGTGGCACACGCAGAGGCAGAAGCTGCAATAATCAAGGCGCAGGCGGAAATACAGATCACAGACCTCCACCGTAGGGCTATGCATCGGTTCATCGACGAGGAAGCCAAGAAACAGGCAAACATCGAAGAAATCACAAACAAGGCTATACCTCTTTTGCAGGAGAGTTCAGACGCAAGCCGAGTGGAAGATGACTGGATGACCAACTTCTTTGATAAATCTCGGATTGTATCAGACGCGGATATGCAGGCGCTCTGGTCGCGCGTGCTCGCGGGAGAGGCAAATGTGCCAGGAAGCTACTCCAAGCGTACGGTCAATTTCCTCGGGGATCTCGATAAGGCGGACGCGGCTCTATTCTCGAAGTTATGTGGTTTCGGCTGGATGATTGGGAATGTCGTCCCACTGATTTTTGATATTCAGAATGAAATCTACCCAAAGAATGGGGTAGATTTTGGTGCGATCATTCATCTGGAGAGCATTGGGCTAGTCCAGTTCGAGAACCTTACCGGGTTTCGTCGGCTCAAGCTTCCTAAGAAATTTACGGTGTTCTATTATGGGAAGCCGGTGGAACTAGAGATGCCGAAGGCGGAAGATAATGAGCTAGAGCTCGGACATGTTCTACTGACTAAGGTTGGCCAAGAGCTTGCGCCGATATGCGGGAGCAAGCCGTTTGATGGATTTGTCGATTATGTAAAAGATCGCTGGAAGGCACACCTCCCAGAAAAGAAAATCCAACAATAAACTACAGGAAACACCGGGAATGAATCCCCTCCTACGGCAGAGACAAAGGCCCGGCGCCCCTGACCTCGAACGTTCGGCGAATAACACTCTATGCCCATAGTCATCACATATGAAATCCAAGGTGCCAGTTCCGATCAGCATAATCGCGTTCAAAGCTTCTTTGAGCGGCTCGGGTGGGAGAATCTTGGCGGAAGCAGCTATCGCTATCCACGATTAGGCAGCAATCAGCCGACTGAGGATTGGTTTAACCATGTGGTTCCTGAGGTGGACCCCGAACGTGAGACAGCGGGGACGGGTTGGTTAGTTATGGTCTGAACAGGAAAAGTAAATACTGGGGATGGGGTGGAGGGGAAGGGGCTCTGCTCCTTCCCCCCTTCTGGATTCAG
>JAEWNN010000155.1 GCA_023457035.1 Verrucomicrobiota bacterium | reverse complement strand
CCCTCATCACCGCGGGCGTAGCTCAGTTGGTAGAGCACCACCTTGCCAAGGTGGACGTCGAGAGTTCGAGTCTCTTCGCCCGCTCCATTTTCAAAGCCCTCCGAGAAATCGGAGGGCTTTGTCTTTTTGCGGGCGGCGGATGCCGCCCGCTCTTGCGTACTCCAGGCTGGCTCGGGCCTCCTGGTGCGGGCGGTGGCGTCTCCGATCTTCGTGGGCGTATGCCGCTCGTTCGCGCGACGCCGGACCGCCGGTCTGGCTCAGGCCGCCAGCGCGGCGACGAGGGCGAGAGCGGACTTCGCGCGGTTGAGCGTGTAGAGGTGGTAGCCGGGGGCGTTGTTGGCCAACAGCCCGCGGATCTGGGTGATCGCCCATTCGAGGCCGATGAACTCGACGGCGTCGGCGCTGTCGCCGGCGGCCTCGAGCCGACGGGCGAGCGGGGGCGGCAGGCCGGCGCCGCACAATTCGGCGATGCGGCGGATCTGCTTGAGCGAGAGCACGGGCATGATGCCGGGCACGATGGGAACGCGGATACCGCGGGCCCGGCAGGCTTCGACGAAGCGGTAGTAGACGGCGTTGTCGAAGAAGAGCTGGGTGACGATGAAGTCGGCGCCGGCGTCGACCTTGCGTTTGAGGTTGTCGAGGTCGGCGGCGAGCGAGTCGGCCTCGGGGTGCTTCTCCGGGTAGCCGCCCACGCCGAGGCAGAGGTCGGGGTGGCTACGTTTGAGGAGGGCGACGAGGTCGGATCCGTGGCGCAGGCCGGGCTGGAAGGCGGTGGCGGCGTCGAGGCCCCTCGGCACGTCGCCGCGCAGGGCCATGATGTTGCGGATACCGGAGGCGTGGTGGGCGGCGGCGATCTGCTCGATCTCGGCGGGGGAGTGGTTGACGCAGGTGAGGTGCGCCATGGTCACGAAGCCGTGTTCCTCGCGCAGTTGGCGGGCGATCTGGGCGGTGCGCTCGCGGGTGCTGCCGCCCGCGCCGTAGGTGATGGAGACGTAGTCGGGCGAGAGCTTGCGGATCTCCCGGGCGGTGAGGCGAAGCTGCTCGATGCCGGCGTCGTCCTTGGGCGGGAAGAACTCGATGGACTTGAGGGGGTGTCCGGCGGCGAAGAGGGCGGAGATCGGGCGATCAGGAGTCATGTGCTTCGACGCATCAAGAAATCGAGAAGCGTTGATTGGTAAAGCGATTTCTTGGCGACGCAGAGCGGCAAGCGGTGGGCGAGCGAAGGACGGGCCGGACGATGGTGGGCGTCGTCGCTGGTCCTAGTGTTGTGCCGCGCGCTCGCGTTCGGTGCGCAGGCGGAGTTGGCCGCAAGCGGCGTCGATCTCGTGGCCTTTCTCGCGGCGCAAGGTGAAGGAGACGCGGGCGCGGTCGAGGACGGCGGCGAACTTCTCCTGGCGGGCGAGCGAGGGGCGTTTCCACTCCAGGCCGGCGACGGTGTTGTAGGGGATGAGGTTCACGTGCGCGTGGAGGTCGCGCGCGATGGCCGCGAGGCGTTCGGCTTGGTCGAGCGAGTCGTTGACGTCCTCGATGAGGATGAACTCGAGGGTGAGCATGCGGCCGTGTTTCTGGGCGAATTCCTGCGCGGCGGGGATGAGCTCGGCGAGGGGCCAACGCTTGTTCACCGGCATGATGCGCTCGCGCACCTCGTCGGTCGCGCCGTGGAGGCTGATGGCGAGGCGGAAGCCGAGCGGTTCCCCGGCGAGCTTGCGGATCTGGGGGACGAGCCCGCTCGTAGAGAGCGTGATGCGGCGGGCACCGAAGCCCAGGCCCCAGTCGGCGTTGAGGATGGCGAGGGCGGCGAGGAGGGCGTCGTAGTTGTGGAGTGGTTCGCCCATGCCCATGACGACGAGGTTGTCGAACGAGGCCAGCTCGGCGCGGGCGCGCGGGGTGCGGGCGTCCTCGCGGTAGCAGACCTGGAGGAGCTGGGCGACGATCTCGCCGGCGGAGAGGTTGCGTTTCAGCCCGTCGAGGCCCGAGGCGCAGAACACGCAGCCCATGGCGCAGCCGACCTGGGTGGAGATGCAGATTGTCTTGCGCGAGTGGTCGACGCCGACGCCGTCCTGCGGAGCGCGAATGATGACGGTCTCGATGAGCGAGCGGTCGCGCAGCTCGAGCAGGAGCTTGTCGGTGGTATCCTGCGACTGACGGTCGCGCACGAGCGTCGCGGGCATGAGATCGAACGTCTCGTCGAGCCAGGCGCGCAGCGGCTTGGAGAGGTTGGACATCTCGGCCCAGGACCGGGCGCGCTTCTTGTAGAGCCAGTCGAGGATCTGCTTGGCGCGAAACGCGGGTTCGCCGCGCGCGGCGAGGCGGTCGGCGAGGGAGTCGAGGGTCTCGCCGGTGAGCGGCGGTTTCGCGGGCGTGAACTTCATGATGGAACGGCGGACGGCGCGGCGCCGCGTGCGGCGCCGGCGAGCAGCGAACAGATGGTTTGCCAGCCCGCAAGCTTGCCCGCAATCAAGTCCCCGAGTGACCACCACCCTCGATCGCTACATCTTCCGCAACGTGCTGTTCGCCTCGTTGGCGGCGGTGGGGGTGTGCGCCTTCGTGCTGTTGGTGGGCAACGTGGTGAAGGATCTGCTGAAGCTGCTCGCCTCGGAGCAGATCGACGTGGAGACGTTTTTCAGGCTCACGGCGATGCTGCTGCCCTATGTGGTGGCGTTCGCGTTGCCGCTGGGGGTGCTGACCGGCATCCTGCTCGTGCTCGGGCGGCTGTCGGCGCAGCAGGAGATCACAGCGATGCGGGCGGCGGGGTGGGGGCTGGCGCGGATCGCGCGGCCGATCTTCGTTCTGGCAATCCTGGGAACGGCACTGTCGCTGTGGTTCAACTGCGAGCTGAGTCCGCGGGCGCGTGGGGGGATGAACCTCATCCGGGCGGATGCGGCGCGGGTCAACCCGCTCAGCTTCATCGTGCCGCGGGAGTTTGTCCGCACTTTCCCGGGATACGTGATCTACGTGGCGGCGAAGGACGGCACGAGCGTGCGGGATCTGTCGGTCTGGTATCTGGACGGGCAGAACCGGGTGAAGATCTATCTGCGCTCGGAGACGGGGACAGTGGAGTTCGACGAGGAGAACAGCCGGCTTTTGATCACCCCGCGCAACGGGGTGGCGGAGGTGCGCAACCAGGATGATCCCGGAGACTTCGCGAAGACTCCCTACGTGTCGGTCTTCAGCGAGTGGCAACGCATCCCGCTGCCCCTCGAGGAGCTGGTCGGCAAGGGCACCTATCGGCGCAAGCTCTCGCTGCGGACCTTCCGCGAGCTGGGGGCGGAACTGGCGGAGGCGAGAGCCAACCTAGGCGGCCTGCCGGAGCGCGAGCAGCGCGTGCGGGTCGCCCAAATCCAATACACGATGCAGAAGCAGGTCTCGCTGGCGTTCGGTGTGCTCGCCTTTGCCATGATTGGCGTGCCGCTCGGCATCAAGATGCAGCGCAGGGAGACCTCCGCCAATCTCGGCCTGGCCGTGGTCCTGGCGCTCGGATACCTCTTCTGCCAGATGGTCATCGATTGGTCGCAGAAGCGGCCGGAGCTGCATCCGGAGTTGCTGGTGTGGACGCCGTGTCTGGTCTTCGCCGGTCTCGGTCTGTGGTTGTTCTGGCGGATGGATCGGCGCTGACGCCGCGCCTTGAGCGCGCCGGAGGTGGCGGCCGAGCGTGGAGAGCCCCTCCCGTTCCGGAGCGCGCAAGAGCCTCCGGCTGGCGATGAGCTTCGGCAGGCCGGCCCCGTCTTGTGGAACCGGCGACGACTTGGGGCGGCGCAGGGCGCTCAGCGGGCGCTGAGGACGGCGTAGGTGCGCTTGCCCTTGCGCAGCAGGACGTGTTTGCCGAAGAGCAGGTCGCTCGTGGTGACGCCGCGGGCGATGTCGGTGACGCGCACGTTGTTCAGATACACGCCGCCGGCCTCGATGTCCTTGCGCGCCTGGCCTTTTGAGTTGGTGAGCCCGGCGAGCACGAGCGCCTCGGTGAGCGCGAGCCCGGAGCCCTCGAGCTTGGACTTCTCGACCGGTTTGGTCGGGAGTTCGGCGACGACGTCGGCGAAGAGAGCTTCGGAGATGCCCTCGAGCCCGCCGCCGAACATGATCTCGCTGGCGCGGATGGCGTCGTCGGCCGCGGACTGGCCGTGGACGAGGGCGGTGACCTCGCGGGCGAGAGCCTTCTGGGCGGAGCGGGCGCCGGGGTTGGCAGCAAACTCGGCGGCGAGCGTGGCGATCTGGTCGAGCGGGAGCAGGGTGAACTTGTGGAGATACTGGACGACCATCGCGTCCTCGGTGTTCACGAAGAACTGGTAGAAGCGATACGGGCTGGTCTTCTGCGGGTCGAGCCAGACGGCGCCGCCCTCGGTCTTGCCGAACTTGGTGCCGTCGCTCTTGGTGATGAGCGGGAAGGTGAGGCCCCAGGCGGGCACGCCGAGCTTTTTGCGGATGAGGTCGGTGCCGGCGGTGAGGTTGCCCCACTGGTCGGAGCCGCCGATCTGGAGTTCGCAGTCGCAGGTGCGGCGCAGGTGGTAGAAGTCGTGCGCCTGCAGGAGCATGTAGCTGAACTCGGTGTAGGAGATGCCGGTGTCGCCCTCCATGCGGGAGCGCACGCTGTCCTTGGCGACCATCATGTTCACCGAGAAGTGCTTTCCGATGTCGCGCAGGAAATCCAGGAAAGAGATCGGGAGGGTCCAGTCGGCGTTGTCGACGAGGCGGGCGGGGTTGCCGGCGCAGTCGAAGTCGAGCAGGCGCGAGAGCTGGCGCTTGATGCTGGAGACGTTGTGGGCGAGTTGCTCGCGGGTAAGGAGGTTGCGTTCGGCGGATTTGCCGGAGGGGTCGCCGATCATGCCGGTGGCGCCGCCGGCGAGCACGATGGGGTGGTGGCCGGCGAGCTGGAAGCGGCGCATCGTGATCTGCCCCATGAGGTGGCCCACGTGGAGGCTGTCGCCGGTGGGATCGAAGCCGCAATACAGTGCGACGGGCTTCTGGGCGAGACGGGCCGAGAGGCCGTCCCAGTCGGTGCAGTCCGCCACCAGTCCACGCGCGCGCAGGTCTTCGAGGATGTTCATAGGAAAAGGGCGCGGATGGTCGCTTTGGCGCCGGGGGCGGACAAGGGGAATTTTGGTTTGTGTCGCGTTTGCGGTGGCGCCTACGGTGCCGGCTCCAATCTCCCGGGGCGTAGCTCCGCGGAATCCACTCCAGAAATCGAATCCGAGAACACCTACTACCATGGCACTCAAAGTCGGAAGCAAGGCGCCTGATTTCACCCTCAAATCCAAGACGGCCGACGGCCTGAAGGATGTGAAGCTCAGTGAGAATTTCGGCAAGAAGCAGACCGTGCTGCTCTTCTTCCCTCTGGCTTTCACCGGCGTCTGCACGCAGGAGATGTGCGACCAGAGCGGCGGGCTGGGCGACTACGAGAAGCTCGGCGCCGAGGTGATCGCGATCAGCGTGGACAGCCCGTTCGCGCAGGAGGCCTGGGCGCAGAAGAATTTCATCAAGCTCACGCTGGTCTCCGATCTGAACAAGACGGTGACCCAGGCCTACGACGTGCTCTTCCCGAACCTCGCCGGCGTGGGCGATACCTCGGCGCGCGCGGCGTTCGTGATCGGCACTGACGGCGTGATCAAGTACGCCGAACAGACGCCGACCCCGAAGGATCTGCCCAACTTCGAGGCCGTGAAGGCGGCGCTGGCGAAGTAGGCGTTTCTGGCAACCTTCCGTGCGGCCGGCGACGCTACCCGTCGCCGGCCGTCTTTATCGTCACACTTGTCCCAACACCGCCTCCATGAGCGATCTGCCCAACCCACTCGCCACGCTCCAGACCTTCGCCGCGGTCGGCGCCTCGCACCGCTACTACTCGGTGCCCGCGCTTGAGACGTCCGGCTACAAGGTCTCCCGACTGCCCGTTTCCATCCGCCTCGTCCTTGAGTCGCTGCTGCGCAACTGCGACGGCAAGCGCGTATCCGAGTCGGCGGTCCGGGCGTTGGCCGGCTGGCAAGCCAGGGCCGAGCGCACGGAGGAGATTCCCTTCGTGGTCGCGCGCATCGTGTTGCAGGACTTCACCGGCGTGCCGCTGCTCGTCGACCTCGCGGCCATGCGCTCGGCGGTGGCGAAGCTCGGCCGCGATCCGAAGCTCATCGAGCCGCTCGTGCCGGTGGACCTCGTCGTCGACCACTCGGTGCAGGTCGATTTTGCCGGCAGTGCCGAGGCGCAGGCGAAGAACCTCCAACTGGAGTTCCAGCGCAACCGCGAGCGCTACCAGTTCCTGAAGTGGGGCATGCAGGCGTTCGAGACCTTCAAGGTCGTGCCGCCCGGCATCGGCATCATCCACCAGGTCAACCTCGAGTACCTCGCCAAGGGCGTGCTCAAGGATGCCGCCGGTATCTACTATCCGGACACTCTGGTCGGCACCGACTCTCATACGACGATGATCAACGGCCTGGGCATCGTCGGCTGGGGCGTGGGCGGCATCGAGGCCGAGGCCGGCATGCTCGGCCAGCCCGTCTATTTCCTCACGCCGGATGTCGTCGGCGTGCACCTCACCGGCGCGGTGCGCGAGGGCGTCACGGCGACCGATGTCGCGCTCACGCTCACGCAGCTTCTCCGCAAGGCGAAGGTCGTGGGCAAGTTCGTCGAGTTCTACGGCCCCGGCGCCGCGGCGTTGCCGGTCGTCGATCGTGCGACCATTGCGAACATGGCCCCGGAGTACGGCGCCACGATGGGCTTCTTCCCGATCGACGCCGAGTGTGCGGCGTTCCTCCGCGCGACCGGTCGCGACGAGAAACACGTCGAGCTCTACGAGGCGTACTACAAGGCGCAGGGGCTGTGGGGCATCCCCCAGAAGGGGCAGATCGACTACTCGCAGGAGCTGGAGCTCGACCTCGGCACCGTCGTTCCGAGCGTGGCCGGCCCGAAGCGCCCGCAGGACCGCATCGAGCTGCCGAAGCTCAAACAGGAGTTCACGACCGCGTTCGCGAAGCCGGTCACCGAAAACGGCTTCGGCAAGAAGTCCGAGGAATTCGCGACCGTGAAGGCCGAGGTCACTGGCACGAAGCTCGGCCACGGCTCGGTGCTTATCGCCTCGATCACGAGCTGCACGAACACCTCCAACCCGAGCGTGATGCTCGCCGCCGGCCTGCTCGCCAAGAAGGCCGTGGCCAAGGGCCTCAAGCCCAACCCGCTGGTGAAGACCTCGCTGGCGCCGGGTTCGCGCGTCGTCACCGACTATCTCAACAAGACCGGCCTCCAGCCGTACCTCGACCAGCTCGGCTTCCAGACCGTCGGCTACGGTTGTGCGACGTGTATCGGAAACTCGGGCCCGCTCCGGGCCGATATCGAGGAGGCCGTGGTGAAGAACGACCTCGTCGCCGCCTCCGTGCTCTCGGGCAACCGCAACTTCGAGGCCCGCGTCCACCAGAACATCAAGGCCAACTTCCTGATGTCGCCGCCGCTGGTCGTCGCCTTCGCGCTCGCCGGCCGCGTCGACCTCGACCTCTCCGCCGAGCCGCTGGGGCAGGGGAGCGACGGGAAGCCGGTCTTCCTGAAGGACATCTGGCCGAGCCTCGGCGAGGTGCGCGACCAGATGCAGGCCGCGCTCAAGCCCGAGGTCTTCCGCAAGCTCTACACCGACTTCGCCGCGCAGAATCCGAAGTGGAACGAGATCCCGTCGTCGACCGGCAACGTCTATGAGTGGGACCGCCAGTCCACCTACATCCAGGAGCCGCCGTTCTTCGCGAACTTCGGCATGGCGGCCGGCACGATCGGCGAGATCAAGGGCGCGAAGGCGCTCGGCATCTTCGGCGACTCGGTCACGACCGACCACATCTCGCCCGCCGGTGCGATCAAGAAGAGCTCCCCCGCGGGCCGCTTCCTGCTCGAGAGCGGCGTGGCGTTCGAGGACTTCAATTCCTACGGCTCGCGCCGCGGTAACGACCGCATCATGACTCGAGGCACGTTCGCCAACGTCCGCATCAAGAACCTGATGCTCGGCGGTGAGGAGGGCGGCAACACCATCTACCAGCCGACCGGCGAGAAGATGGCGATCTACGATGCCGCGGCGAAGTACATCGCCGCCGGCACGCCCCTCATCGTCATCGCCGGCCAGGAGTATGGCACCGGTTCGTCGCGCGATTGGGCGGCGAAGGGCACCAACCTCCTCGGTGTGAAGGTCGTCGTGGCGCAGAGCTTCGAGCGCATCCACCGCTCGAACCTCGTCGGCATGGGCGTGCTGCCGCTCCAGTTCAAGGACGGCACCACCGCCCAGACGCTGAAGCTCGACGGTTCTGAGACCTACGACGTCGTCGGTCTTTCGCCGGCGATCCGGCCGCAACAGGACCTCGTGCTCCGCATCATCCGCAAGAGCGGAACCGTGGAGAACGTCCCGGTGCGCTGTCGGATCGATACGCCCATCGAGATCGACTACTACGGACACGGGGGGATTCTTCCCTATGTCTTGCGCGAAATCCTCAAGCGTGGACAGTAGCACCCGATTTAGCCGACCGTCCCGCCGCCCACCTCCGTAGCATCCCTCCTCTGCTCGCCCTCCCATGCCGGAATCCACAGCCAATCCCGTGTTCCTGGTGGATACCTTCGCCAGCCCTGTCGTCATCAAAATCGACGGGCGGGCCTCGTTCATGAACTGTGCGTGTCTGCGCGATTTCTTCGCCGAGATGATCCGGCAGGGGAAGACGAAGTTCGTCGTCGATTTCCGCCAGTGTGCGAGCATGGACAGCACCTTCCTGGGGGTCTTGGCAGGCGCGGCGTTGGAGTTGCGCAAACTCGAACCACCGGGCTCGCTGATCGTGTCGCGGGTCGGCGCCCGTAATCTCGAACTGCTGCGCAACCTCGGGCTCCACCGCCTGCTGGTGGTGGATACTGGCGACAATGGCCCTTCGGCCGACCGCGCCACCGGTCAGGCGCTGGTCTGCTCCGCCCCGCGAACCGAGCTGGAGAATGCCCGGATGGTGCTCGAGGCGCATGAGAACCTCGTCAGCGCCGACGCAGGGAACCAGGGGAAGTTTCAGGATGTGTTGGCATTCCTGAAGACCCGGGTGGACCAAGGCTGAGCCGGGAGTATCGGCTCTGCTCGCGCGTGACGAGCATGGCCCTTCGGTGGAGCAGCAGGTGCAACCAAGCTGCCTGTTGCTGATCGCGGTGGGACCGATCCGGATTCACGCAGGAGAATGGCGGGGGCCGATGCATCGAAGAACCTCTGCGGGCAACCGGATCCCCGGCCGCACTGGGGCGCGATCGATGCTGGAGTCGGCACAAGAAGACGCCCGGAGCGATGGTCGCTGGGGCTCAGAGGTCTGCCGGCGGGCGGAGCCCCGACCGAACCGTCGTCGGCGCGTAGTAGCGGTCCGCGGTGGCCTCGATGAGGCGACCGAGTTCTGCCGCCCTAGTCTGATTGCCCAACTCGGCGTGGTGGGTAGCAAGTTCGGCGCAGAGAACCAGGTCCCGAAAGGCGGGCCAGCCCTGGGCCGCTCGCGTGGACTCGAGGAGTTGCTCCGCGCGCCGTACGCTCTCTTCGCGGTGGCCGGCTCGCCACGAAGTCTGCACATGGAGGCGGACCATGTTGAGGGTGCGGTAATCGCTTGGACCGCGCAGGCGCTCGCGAATCTCGACCGAACGCACGGAGTCGTCGTAGGCCTCCTGCCACTGATCCTTGGCGACATGGATCCGGGCGGCCAGATGGTGGGCCCATCCGGCCTCGTCGGAGAGGTGGGTGTTGGCTGTGCGTAGGCTGGTGATGTTCTCTTCGATCACCTGTTGAGCGTCGTCGTGCCGCCCGAGATGGAGAAGTGTGTTGGCGAGATTCGAGCGCACATCGGCTGCGCTGGAGTGGAGGGGACCGCGGCGCCGCTGGTTGAGCTCAAGCGCGCGCCGGAGAAATGGCTCCGCTCCGTGATAGTCCGGGGGACTGGATTGGGTGAGAAAGTAGCCGAGAACCCCGAGACAGTCTTCGCGCAGAACCTCGTCGGCCGGCGAGAGCCGCTCGGCGCGGGCGACGCATTCGCGCATGATGCGGACAGCCGCCTCGGCCCGGTCGGCGTGGTGGAAGATGAAACCCAGGGAGTAGAGGTCGCGAATGTGCTCCCGAGAGTCGGCTCCGAATGCCGCCAGCGAAAGCTCCGCGATCTCTCCTCGGGTCCTGGCGGCCTCCTCGAAATGGCCGAGCGGCTGAAGACTGGCGGCGATGCGGGAGAGATCCTCACGGCGGGTGCGTGGGCTGGCGTCGCCGATCTCCTGATGTGCTTGCGCGATCTCGCGTGCGATTTCCAGCGCCTGGGCGCAGCGGCCGGTGCAGTTGAGTACGCTGAACAGATCGGCGAGCCGGCGCAGTTTCTCGGGCCGGTCGTCGATCGCGCGGGCGCGCTCGCACAGGCGAAGCGCCAACTCAGCCGACTCTTCCTTCCGCCCCATGCTTTCGAGCACGCTGGCGATGGCGAGCCGGCGTGCGAAGTCGGTGGCGGTCTCCGCCCCGCCACTTGTGGCGCATTCCGTCTCCGCCTGTCGGAGGACATCGAGCTGGAGATCGAGGCGGTTGAGCTGGCGGTAGACGCCGGCCAGCTGGCGGTACCAGTCGGAGCGGGTGGCCAGGTTGTCGGCGTATTTCTCCGGAAGACGGAGACGCCACTCGTCCGCGGCCGTGCACGCCTCGGCGTGGCGACCGAGTGCGAGCAACGCATCCACCTTGCGGGCATGGAACCAGAACTCATACCCCGGTGCCGACTGTGGCGTATGGCGGGCCGCGTAGAGCGCGCGGTCGACTGTGGCCAGCGTCTCGCTGAAGCGGCCGGCGCGCAGATAGGCGGCGGTCAGGCGGTCGTAGGCGCGGACCCAGGCGCGACCGACATCGGGCGTGTCGTCGCGCCAGAGGAAGTAGGTGCGTTCGAACTCGGCGAGGCCTTCGGGGAACCGCTCCATCGCTTCGAACACCTCGCCGCGGCGGAGAAAGGCCAGACCGGCTTCGGTGGGATAGTCCTTGGCCCGATTCTCATAGCGGCCCACAAGGCGGTCGGCCGCCGCGAGCGCTTCAGTGAGTTGCTTCCGCTCGACCAAACGATCGATCGCCGCGAGCTCGCCCAGAAAGTCCGAGTCCTTCAATCCGGGATCGGGCGATGGCTGCGGCGTGCGCGACACCGGAGCGCGGGGTTGGCCGGGCACCGCCTCAGCGGGAACGGTGGCGAGCATCGACTCGGGAGGCGCGCTGGGGGGGCCGGGATTCTCAGGCTCCCGCATGAGGCGGGCGACTCCGAGCCCGGCCACCAGAAGCAGCACTCCGCCAACGAAGACGTAATCGATGACCCGTGAGAGCGACATGGCCCTAGGTCGAAGATCCCAGCGGTGTGACGGGCATACCGGGTGGTGGTGTAAAAAGTGAGTCAGGCAGCTCTTCGTCGAGTCGCGTGTGCACCAGTCGCCATGTGACTGAACCTCCGTCTTCGGTGGTCGTGGTGGTGGTGGCCGGCCATGCTACGCCTTCGACGAGGCGAAATGCTTCGAAGCGCGTGACGACCCTTCTCCCAGCGGCGTATTCGATCCGGCCCAGTGGGCGTCCCGTCTCTCGTTCGACCCGCAGGCGCATGAGCTCGAGGGAGGAACTACTCACGACCACGAGGTGTTGTCCGTCCGCGTCCGGGTCGTTGTCGCGGAGGGCGGCCGAGAGGCCGAGGGCTTCGGCGTTGAGCACCGGGTTGTGCAGCGCGAGGAGTGCAGAAAGGCGCAATGCCCGCGCGGCGTCGGGGGAAACGGGGACCGAGCGAGCGGTGCCGAGCCTCGGCTCCAGCAGAGTCCACGCGGTGGTGCCGTCGAATCCTTGGATCAGCCGTCCCGTCTCTGTGAGCGTCTCGATCCGAATCTTGTCGGGCGCCTTGGCCCGTAGGACCCGGATCTGCGGCGTCGCCGCGGAGGTATCGGCAAGGCTGTGCTCGACGACACTGGTGATCGCCCGGAGCCGCTGCAGGTCACCGCAGTGTTCCGCATGGGCCGCCAGCACCTCGGACAGCGTTGCTTCCTGTGCACCGATCTCCGCGCTGGACGCAACGAAGGCCGTGAGCAGCCCGAGCAGGAGGGGTATTCGCCCGATGGGGAGAGGAGACATCGTCGGCCCGAATGTTTCGGAAACGGCGATGTGCGTCACGGAAATTCCGTGGCGGCGGGCTCAGATCAGCCCGAGCTTCATCTTCCCCTCTTCCGAGATCATGTTCTGGTTCCAGACCGGCTCCCAGACGATGCGCACGTCGGCTTCGTCGACGCCGGGGACCATCATGAGCTTCGACTTCGCGTCCTCGGCGATCGCCGGGCCCATGCCGCAACCGGGGGCGGTGAGGGTCATGGCGACGTCGACCTTGTGGCCGCCCTGTTCGCGCTTGGTGACCTCGAGCGAGTAGACGAGGCCGAGGTCGACGATGTTCACCGGGATCTCGGGATCGTAGACGCTGCGCAGCTGGTTCCAGAGGAGCTCCTGGTCGGGCGCGCCGTCGGCGCCGACCTTGGCGTCGGCGAAGTTGCTGGTCTGCGCCTGCTCGCCGATGGCGTCGGCGTACTGGCCGTCGAGGCGGGCCATGCCGAAGTCGCCCATGATGGTGAAGCTGCCGCCGAGGGTCTGCATGAGGGAGACCTTCCCGCCGGCGGGGATGACGAACTTGTTTCCGTAGGGAACCATCACGGCTTCGACTTCACGGGTGAGGGTGCGGTTGCGGTCGTTGGACATGGCGGCGGCGGTGGGCGAAGAGATTATCGGAGTTGAACCACGGAGGGCACGGAGAGACGGAAGAGGAACGGAAACGGAGCGGAAGTTAACCGCAAAGAGATAGCTATGCAGAGAGAGCAGAGGTAGGGCGGTTTCGGAGAAACCGCCGTAGGCGCGAGCCGAGGAGCGACTCTGCGCCAATCTCGGGCGGTGCTGACGGACGTTTCGGAGAAACGTCCCTACCGGGTCATTTCTGGAACTTGGCCTGGATCAGGTCGCGGAGGACGGCGTGGAGGTGCTCGTTCTCGAGCTTGTTGAGCACTTCCTCGAAGAAACCGAAGACCAGCAGTTCTTCGGCCACCGGCTTGGAGATGCCGCGGGCGGCCATGTAGAAGAGCTGCTCGTCGTCGATCTTGCCGTTGGTGGCGCCGTGCGTGCAGCGCACGTCGTTGGCCTCGATCTCGAGGCCGGGCAGGGAGTTGGCCTCGGCGTCGGGCGAGCAGAGCAGGTTGCGGTTGCTCTGGTAGGCATCCGTCTTCTGGGCACCGGGGTCGACGATGATCAGGCCGGAGAAGATGGTGCGCGCCTTGTCGAAGAGGGCGTTCTTGTAGAGGAGGTCGGAGCCGGTGTGCGGCGACTGGTGGGTCTGGAGCGTGCGCTGGTCGAACTCCTGGTCGCCGTGCGCGACGGCGAGCGAGAGCATCTGGCTGTTCGAACCCGGACCCTGGAGACGGCTGTGGCTCTCGGTGCGGACCTGGCGGCCGCCGAGCTGAAGGCCGAGCGACTGCACGCGGCCGTCGCGCTGCACGACGGTCTCGTTGCCTTGGAAACCGAGCGAGGTGCGGCTCCAGCGCTGGGCGGAGATGTAGGTGACCTGCGCGCCGGGGCGGGCGTAGAGGTCGTTGACGCCGGCGGAGAAGGTGGTGTCGGTCTCGCTCGCGGACTGGCGGAACTCGACGACGGTGACCTTGGCGTTGTCCTCGGCCACGACGAGGGTGTGCGGGAACACGGCGGTGCGGCCGCCGGCGGCCCAGTGGTACACGACGAGCGGCTGCTCGATCTCGACCCCCTTCGGCACGTAGATGAACGCGCCGCCGGTGGTGAGCGCGCGGTGGAGCGCGGTGAGCTTCTCGGAGCCGAGGCGCGAGTCCTGCGCCATGAAGTGCGCCTGGATCAAGCCGGGGTGGTGGAGCACGGCGTTCTCGATGGAGTCGAAGATGACGCCGGCCTTGGCCAGCTTCTCGGGCAACGCGTCCTGCGCGACGCGGACCTCGTTCACGTACACGGCCTGCGCGGCCTTCTCGGTGACGAGGTTGGAGCGGATCCGCAGGGCGGAGACGATCTCCTCGGAGGCCGGTGTGGCGCGGGCGAACGGCTCGGCGAGGCGGAAGCCCTGGATGCTGGAGAAGCGCCAGAGTTCGTCGGTGCGCTTGGGCAGCGGGAGCTCGAGGTAGTGCGCCCAAGCCTTGCGCTTGAGCTCGGCCCACCAGGCCGGGAAACGGCCCAGCGAGGCGGCGACGGAGTCGAAAGCGGCGGGCGCGACGAGCGGCGGCTCGGCGGTGACGACGACGGGAGCGGAAGAGGAAGAAGACATCGGGTGTGGTGCGGGTTGGTATTTCCGTGGCGTCGGCGTCAGCCGACCGAGCCTTCCATTTCGAGGTCGATGAGGCGCTTGAGCTCGACGGAGTACTCCATCGGGAACTGGCGCACGAGGTCGTTGACGAAGCCGTTCACGGCGAGGCTCATCGCCTCGGCCTCGGTCAGGCCGCGCTGCTGCATGTAGAAGATCTGCTCCTCGCTGACCTTCGAGACGCTCGCCTCGTGCTGGGTGAAGTTGTCGCCACCCTTGACGGTGATAGCCGGATACGTGTCGGTGCGGCTGTTGGTGTTGATCAGCAGTGCGTCGCACTCGGTGTTGTTTTTGCAGCCCTTCAGGCCCTTCGGCATGTGGACGACGCCGCGGTAGGTGGCGCGGCCTTCGCCGACGGAGATGGACTTGGAGATGATCGTGGAGGTCGTGTTGTTGGCCGCGTGGATCATCTTCGCGCCGGTGTCCTGGTGCTGGCCGTCGTTGGCGAGCGCGATCGAGATGACCTCGCCGCGGGCGCCTTCGCCCTTAAGAACGACGCCCGGGTACTTCATCGTGAGGCGGGAGCCGATGTTGCAGTCGATCCACTTGATCTCGGCGCCCTCCATCGCGAGGCCGCGCTTGGTGACGAGGTTGTACACGTTGGGCGCCCAGTTCTGGACGGTTATGTACTGGATCTTCGCGTTCTTGAGCGC
The DNA here is from genome assembly GCA_023457035.1 of Verrucomicrobiota bacterium. GTDB lineage: Bacteria > Verrucomicrobiota > Verrucomicrobiia > Opitutales > Opitutaceae > CAJCBL01. Next base: position 21,363 of record JAEWNN010000155.1, on the reverse strand, counting down.
GACGAGTTCGACGACGGCGGAGTGGAGCGTGGAGGTGGTGAACTTCGGGGCGGTGCAGCCCTCCATGTAGGTCACCTCGGAGCCCTCGTCGACGATGATGAGGGTTCGCTCGAACTGGCCGAAGTTCTCGGCGTTGATGCGGAAGTAGGCCTGGAGCGGGTGGGAGACCTTGATCCCGGGCGGCACGTAGATGAAGGAGCCGCCGGAGAACACGGCGCTGTTGAGCGCGGCGAACTTGTTGTCGCTGGTCGGGATGACCTTGCCGAACCACTTGCGGAAGAGCTCGGGATGCTCGCGCAGGGCCTCGGTCGAGTTCATGAAGATCACGCCCTGTTTCGAGACGGCCTCCTTGATGTTCGAGTACGCGGCCTCGGAGTCGAACTGGGCCTCCACGCCGGCGAGGAACTTGCGCTCCTGCTCGGGGATGCCGAGGCGTTCGAAGGTCCGCTTGATGTCGTCGGGCACCTCGTCCCAGGAGCGCTTCGGCTTCTGGCCCTGGGCGAGGTAATAGCGGATCTTCTGGAAATCGATGTTCTCGAGATCCTTCGTGGCCCAGTGGGTGGGCAGCGGCATGGACTCGAAGGTCTTCAGCGCCTTGCGGCGGAACTCGCGGATCCACTCCGCCTCCTTCTTGGCGTTGCTGATGTACTCGAGGGTGGCGGCGTTGAGGCCGGTGCCGGCGTCGTAGTCGTACTTCACGTCGTAGGTGAAGTCGCCGACGGTCTGGTCGATGCCGGTGACGGGATTGGCCTCGGCGGTTTCCTCGGGGGGGAGCGCGACGGCGTCGGATTCGGAGATGGAGCTCATGGGAATGATCCCTGATTGGAGAGTGGTGAGTCGTGAGTGGCGTTGGGCGCGTGGGGGCGGCGGTTTCGGCGGGACCGGTCGGAGACCGGTCCTACTTGGCGGCGAGTTCCTTGACCCAGTCGTAGCCCTTGGCCTCGAGTTCGAGGGCGAGGGATTTGTCGCCGCTCTTCACGATGCGGCCGTCCCACATGACGTGGACGTAATCGGGGACGATGTAGTCGAGCAGGCGCTGGTAGTGGGTGATGAGGAGCACGCCGAGCTTGGGGCCGCGGAGGGCGTTGACGCCGTCGGCGACGATCTTGAGGGCGTCGATGTCGAGGCCGGAGTCGGTCTCGTCCATGATGGAGTAGGCCGGTTCGAGCATCGCCATCTGGAGGATCTCGCAGCGTTTTTTCTCGCCGCCGGAGAAACCTTCGTTGACCGAGCGGGAGGTGAACTTCCGGTCGATCTTGAGGCCGTCCATCTTGGTGTAGAGGCGCTTGTAGTAGGCGGTGGCGTCGATCTCTTCTCCCTCAGGCAGGCGGGCTTGGGTGGCGGCGCGGAGGAAGTTGGCGATGGAGACGCCGGGGATCTCGCACGGGTACTGGAAGGCGAGGAAGAGGCCGGCGCGGGCGCGCTCGTCGGGCTCCATCTCGAGGATATTGCGGCCGTCGAGCAGCACGGTGCCCGAGGTGATCTCGTAGTCGGGGTGACCGGCGATGGCCTTGGAGAGCGTACTCTTGCCGGTGCCGTTGGGCCCCATGATGGCGTGGACCTCACCTTTCGGGACGGTGAGGCTGAGGCCTTTGACGATCGGCTTGTCGCCGATGTTAACGTGGAGGTCTTTGATCTCGAGGGCGTTCATTATGGAAAGGGGAGTCGCGGTGGGCGGTGGACGGTAGCCGGTGACCGTGGTCGGTGGTGACGGTGACCTAAGCAGGGATGGGGCCGGGTTTGGCGATTGTCGCGGATTTCTGGAGAGACTCTGGCGCGGCGCGGCCGCGGAAGTTGAGTTCGACATCCTCCATCGTGAAGCCCGGCGGAAGCGCTTCGCGCAGGCGGGCGACGTAGGCGGGGTTCATCTCGATGTCGATGATCTGGCCGGTGGCGGAGTCGATGAAGTGGGCGTGCTCGGTGAGGTTCGAGCAGTAGCGGGTGGGCTCGCGCTCGAAATTGACCTGCTTGACGAGATCGCACTGCACGAGGGCCTCGAGGCAGTTGTAGACGGTCGCCAGCGAGATGGTGGGCATCTTGGCCTTCACGCGGGCGAAGAGCTCGTCGGCAGTCGGGTGATCGCGGCGCTCCAAGAGGACCTCGTAAACAACCTCCCGCTGCGGCGTGGCGCGGAGGCCGCTGTGGGCAAGGCGCTGGTTGAGCGCTTCGGAGTTGGGTGAGGCGGTGGACATTGGCGCGGTGGAACGGGGCGCAAGGGAGTTGGATTGGGACTTAGTTGCAAGAAGGATTTAGAATTATTCCAAATCCATGAGCAGGCCTGCATTTGCCGCATCGCAGAATTCATCCGCAAACTGCTTTTCCCGAATCCGAGGCGCGGATCATCGTCTTTTCCGGAGGCGGCATGCGCACAGAATCTTGTTCCGATCGGAACAAGATTCTGTGCGGTCGGGAAAATGTGTTTGTTAACCAACGTGTTGCGATCGCGCTTTCGGGGCACCCCGCGCGTCGGGTTGGCGCGCCGCCTTGGGGCTAGGCGGGAACTGCGCTGCTGCTCAGCTGCCGTGCTCGGCTAGCCAACGTTCGGTCTCGATCGCGGCTTGGCACCCCATGCCGGCGGCGGTGATCGCCTGGCGGTAGACGTGGTCGGCGCAGTCGCCAGCGACAAACACCCCCGGGACGGAGGTGCGGACTTGGCTGCCGACTTCGGGCAGGAAGTAACCGTTCTCGTCGGTCTTCACCGCACTGGCGAAGGGCTTGGTGTTGGGCTGGTGGCCGATGGCGACGAAGATGCCTTTACAGGCTAGGTCGGTCACGGCGCCGGTCTTCACGTTCTTGAGCTTGATGCCGGTGACGAAGCCCTGCGCATCGCCCGAGATCGCGGCGACGACCGAGTCCCACGCCATCTTGATCTTCGGGTGTTCGAGCACGCGCTGCTGCATGATCTTCGAGGCGCGCAGGGCGTCGCGGCGATGGATGAGGGTGACCTTCGAGGCGAAACGGGTGAGGAAGAGCGCTTCCTCGCAGGCGGAGTCGCCGCCGCCGACGACCACGACCTCCATGTTGCGGTAGAACGCACCGTCGCAGGTCGCGCAGGTCGTGACGCCCTTGCCGCCGAAGAACGACATCTCCTCGGGCAGCCCGATCATGCGCGGGGCGGCGCCGGTGGCGATGATCACGGCGCGGGTGCGGATCTCGCGCTCGCCGGTGCGCAGGATCTTGGTCGGGCCGGAGAAATCGACCGACTGGATCAGGCCGCTCTCGTACCGCGCGCCGAAGCGGGCGGCCTGCTTGCGGATGGTGTCGGTGAGCGTGTATCCATCGATCCCGTGCTCGAAGCCGGGGAAGTTCTCGACCTCCGAGGTCGTGGTCAACTGGCCGCCGGGTTGCGAACCCTCGAGGACGAGCGGGGCGAGGCCGGCGCGGGCGGTGTAGACCGCGGCGGTGAGCCCGGCGCAGCCGGTGCCGATGATGACGACGTTCTCGATGGTGGCGGAGGTGGACATGGTGAGTGTGTGACGGGGTGCGCGAAACGAGTCCCGACGCAACGGAGCGCACGAAACCGCGGCAAGCGGAAAGACCGGGAGCACGGCGGGGCGGAACGGCAGAAATGAGCGGAGTTGCCCGCCCAAGACAATAAACGATCCGACCAGGTAACCTGACGGCCGTCAGCGTATTTGGCCGGAAGTGAGAAGTAGGGAAGGCGGTATGCCGCAGACGAAAGGGCGCAGCTGAATGGGCCCGGTGCCAATTGGCCGAGCGCCAGTCGCGGATCCCCGTTGCCAAGCCGGCGTCGCCGCGGCTGTTTCGTCGCCATGTCCACCGCTCCCGCGCTCATCGACACCCATGCGCACCTCGACCGTTTCCACCGGAAGGGTGAGCTGCCCGCCGTGCTGGCGCGGGCGCGGGCGGCCGGGGTCGTGCAGATCGTCACTATCGGCACAGAGCCGGAGGATTGGGCTTGCTACCGTGAACTGGTCCCGACGCTCGACGGGCGCGTGGCCTACACCGCCGGGTTGCATCCGTGCTCCGTGGACGAGAACTGGGAGGCGGCGGTGGCGGCCTTGCCCCGGTATTTCGACGCCGCGGGCGGCGCGGTGGCGGTCGGGCTGGGGGAGTGCGGACTCGATCGTTTCCATCTGCCGAAGAACGACACCGCCGCGGCGGAGCGGATCTTCGCGTGGCAACTGGCGGCGTTTCGCGTGCAACTGCAATTGGCGAAGCAGCTGCGCGGACCGCTCGTCGTGCATTCGCGTGGGGCCTTTGCGGAGACGGTGGCGGAGATCGACGCCTCCGGCCTCGACTGGGCGCGCGTCGTGTTCCACTGCTTTTCCGAGGGCGAGGCCGAGATGCGCGTGCTGGCCGGCCGCGGGGGGCGCGGGTCGTTCACCGGCATCATCACCTACAAGAGCGCGGAGAGTGTGCGGGCGGCGCTGCGGGCGCAGGGCCTGCCGCGCCTGATGGTCGAGACCGACTCGCCGTACCTCACGCCGGAGCCGCACCGCGGGAAGCCCAACGAGCCGGCGCATGTCGCGCTCACGGCGGCGCGGGCGGCGCAGGAGCTGGGCGTGCCGCTCGCGGAGTTGGCGGCGACGACGACGGCGAACGCCCGGGAGTTTTTCGGGCTGCCGACGGTGTGAGTGGGCGGGCGGCGCGGACCGCGCCCAGCGTATCCGGCAGATCGGGCGAGGGTGCCTCGCATCCCCGCGGCCGGGGCAAGCGTGGGTTCGTGCCGGCCTCAGACCTCGTCGAACTTGCGCGCGAAGAGGGCGTCGAGTTCGGCCAACATCGCCGGGGCGTCGGCGCCGGTGACGATGAACTTGAGGGAGGAGCCCTTGCCGGCCGCCAGCATCATTAGGCCCATGATGCTCTTGCCGTTGACCTGCTCCTCGTCGCGCTCGACCAACACGTCGGCTTTGAACTTGTTCGTGATGCGCACGATCATCGCCGCGGGACGGGCGTGGATGCCCATCTTGTTCTGCACGGTCAGCACTTTGGTGTGCTGGTTGGCAGCGGAGGCGGTGTTGTTTTCCATGGTGCGAGGCTTTGCGATTGGCGCGTGCGATGCGAATTCCCTATGACTGCATCGGCACTGGCAACTGAAAATAAAACTCCGTCCATGACCGACGTCGCGATCATCGTCCCCTGCCGTCTCGAATCCACCCGGTTCCCCCGGAAACTGTTGCACCCGATCCGGGGCAAGCCGCTGGTGCGGTGGGTGGCCGAGCGGATTACCGCGCAGATGCCGGAGTTGCCGCTGTATTTCGCGGTCGACGATCCGCTGCTGGCCGGTGCGCTCGAACCGCACGGGTTCCGGACCATTGCCACCGCGACGGCCCACCAGAGCGGAACGGACCGTCTCGCCGAGGCCAACCGGACGGTGGGGGCGAGCTTTGTGCTCAACGTCCAGGCCGACGAGCCGCTGGTGAGCCGGGCGCAACTGCAGTCGCTGGCGGATCTGATCCATGGTGACGCGCCACTCGCCACGCTCGCGACGCGGTTCCGCCGGGCCGAGGATTTTGCGAACCCGAACCAGGTGAAGGTTGTGCTCAGCCAGCAGGGGCGGGCGCTGTACTTCTCGCGTTCGCCGATGCCCTACGCCCGCGATCGGGCCGGTGCCGTGGATGGGGAGTGGCTTGCCGCGCACGCCTGCTACAAGCATCTCGGCCTGTATGCGTATCACGCGGATTTCCTCGAGCGGTTCACGCAGCTGCCCGCGGGGCGGCTCGAGCAGATCGAGAAGCTGGAGCAGTTGCGGGCGCTGGAGAACGGCGCGGCGATCGCGGTCGGGCTCACCGACGATCCCAGTGTGGGGGTGGACACCCCGGAGGATGCGGTGAGATTTGAGCGGATGCTCGGTGGCGGCTGAGCACGAGGTGATTTCTCGACACCGGGGAGACACCCGGTTTGGGCGAGGTGACACCCCCCGATTTCGGCCGAAATACGGCTTTTCGCTAAAGCTGGGGGGACTCCATGCGATAGGCGCGCGACCGCACGGCAACTCGTGCGACTCACGCCACCTATGAACAAGAAATCCCTCCTGAAACTCGCTCTCGCGACCACGATTCTCCTAGCTGCTTCGGCCCTCGCCCGTGCCGAGTCCGCCTTCGACGAGCCACCGACTCCAGTTCGCACGTTGGCCCCGGCTTATCCCGAGGCCCTGCGCCGTGAAGGCGTTTCCGGCATGGTGAGCGTTGCCGTCACCGTCGACGAGAACGGCAACGTGACCAACGCCTCCGTGGCCAAGAGCACGAACGCCGACTTCGAAAAACCTGCCTTGCAGGCCGTCTCCCAATGGAAGTTCAAGCCGGCCAAGAAAGCCGGTCAGGCGGTGGCCGTGTCCGTGGTCCTTCCCGTTCGTTTTTCGGCGCAGTGATTGCGCCGCGCCGTCCTGGGCAACATCGCCCCGAGGGCTGCCGTGGGGTGGCCCTCGGGTACAGGGTGGGGGCCTTCCCTCAGAACCTCTTGGTCTGGGCGTTTTCCCCTTAAGGAACTCCGCAACTGAGACGATGAACTTCGCAAACCAGCAGCAGCCAACTGTGTAGCAACCCCCATTCGCGCACATGAAAAACCTCCGCTTCCTCCGCACTCTTTTCGCCTGCTTTGTGCTGGCCTTCGCCGGTGCCGCCTTCGCCCAGGAGAGCACCTTCGACGAACCTCCGATGCCGACCAAGACTGTCCCGCCGACCTACCCCAATACATTGAAGAGCGAGGGCGTCAGCGGCATGGTCACGGTGTCGCTCACGGTCGACGAGAATGGCAATGTCGCCAACGCTGTCGTCAAGAAAAGCACACGTGCCGAGTTCGAGAAACCGGCGATCGACGCGGTGTCGCGGTGGAAGTTCGAACCCGCGAAGAAGGACGGCAAACCGGTCGCCGTCCAAGTCGTGGTCCCCGTGAAATTCTCGGCCAAATAACCTCCCCGCCCGGGGCTTCCTCTCATGAATCGTGCTCACTTCACTGTTGGTCGGCGGATGTCGGCCGGTCTGGGCGTTGTAATCGTCTTGCTGACACTGGTCGCCGCGACCGCGTATCTGGCGCTCGGACGCTCGGGACGCGCCATCGAGCAGACCGTCGACGGCGCCGAGATCGCCTCCAAGGCGACCGCCTTGGATTTGGCGATGAAGGAACTGCTGCGTTCGGTGAGTGCGTTCCAGGTGAGCGGATCGAAAGAGGACGCGGCGTTGTTCTCCACACTTGGCCGCCAGATGCGCGCGCAGTTCAGCGACATGGAAAAACGGGGCATCGAGCCCGCGGCCAAGGCGTTGCTCTCCGACTCGCAGCAGCTTTTCGGTCGGTTCGAGTCGCAATTCTCCGAGATGGTGGCGCTGCGCGCCGAGCGTGATCAGTTCGAGGCGGCGATGCGGCCCGCGGCGGAGACGATCCAGCAATCGCTCCAGCTCGTGCTCGTGAAGGCACGCGACAGCGGCGACATGAGCGCCTCCTTCAAGGCCTCCTCGGCGCTCCAGAATTTCTTCGAGGGACTCATGCGCGTGAACCAGTTTCTGCTCACCTCCGACTCCACCCAGGCCGAGTCGGCCGCGCAGTCGCTCAACAAGCTCGTCGAGGGCGCCAAGGCGATCGACAAGGAGATTGCCGAGATGGAGGAGTTCGACGCCACCTTTAAGGACCCCGAGCGGCGCAATGCCCTGAAGGCCGCCAACACCGAGGCCGCCGCCCTGCTCCAGGGCTTGTCCAAGGTCAGCGTGGGGGTCGCGCGCAGCCAAGTGCTCTATCAGGTGGAGATGAAGACGGTGGCAGACGATTTCAGCAGCCGGGTCCTGAGCCTCAACGCGCTCTTCGCCAAGAACCGCCAGCAGATCCAACAGACGACCTCGGCGGCCCAGCGTCGCAACGAGTCGCTGGTGCTTGGGCTGAGTCTGGTTGGTATCATTTTCGGCATCGTCGCCGGCGTCTTCATCGTGCGCAGCGTCACGCGGCCGATCGCCCATGTGGCCGCGGTGCTCAAGGAGGGCAGCGAGAGCACGGCCGCCGCCTCCCGCCAGGTCAGCACCGCCAGCCAAGCCATGGCCGACGGCTCCTGCCAGCAGGCCGCCTCGCTCGAGGAGACGAGTTCCTCGCTCGTCGAGATGGGCAGCATGATCAAACGTACGGCCGAGCACACCGAGAACGCCCGGCAGTTGGCGGGTGAAACGCGCCATGCCGCCGATCACGGTTCCGACGACATGAAGGCCATGAAGGAGGCGATGGACTCGATCAAGTCGGCCGGCGCCGAGATCACGAAGATCATCAAGACCATCGATGAGATCGCCTTCCAGACCAACATCCTCGCGCTCAATGCCGCGGTCGAAGCCGCGCGGGCGGGCGAGGCCGGGGCCGGGTTCGCGGTCGTGGCCGAGGAGGTCCGCAACCTCGCCCACCGCAGTGCCGAGGCCGCCCGGGAGACCGCGGCGAAGATCGAGAACTCGAACCAGCGCAGCGAACACGGTATCCGGCTGAGCGAGCGCGTCGGCAACAACTTCAACGAGATCACCCAGCGTGCCCGGAAACTCGACACGATGATCCAGGAGATCGCCGACGCCGCCAAACAGCAGAGCCAGGGCATCGAGACGATCAACGCCGAGATCGCGCGCATCGACCAGATCACCCAATCCAACTCGGCCAGCGCCGAGGAGACGGCCAGTTCGTCCGCCGAGCTGCAGTCGCAGGCCGATCGCCTCCGGGCGGCCGTCGACGAGTTGAATCGCATGGTCCATACTGATGCGGAAGTCGCGGCCGGCCCGTCGGGGACCAGTAGCGCCCCCTCCGCCTACGAGCACGTCCCGGCCAAGGTGGTGCCGGTGCCCCATGCGGCACCTGCTGCGAAAGCAAAGGTGCCGGCGGCGGCGAAAACACCGGTGAAGGCGGCTGCGCCAGCACGCGCAACGGCGCCGACGAAGACTGCCAAAGCGGGCGGGAAGTCCGACAACCCGGACAACTTCTTCCGCGACCTCTGACAGCGAGTGTTGCTCGCGTTTCGCCCCGTCCCTCAGCCCGCGGCCGCATTGGTCGCGGGCTTTGTTCTTCCGGGTGGAAAACAAGACGCCCGGCAGGGCGGATGCCTGCCGGGCGAAAAGAAGCGGTTGCGCCGCACCTCGTTCAGATCTTCCCGGCCTTGCGGGCTTCGATCAGGCGGTAGAAGTCGACAAACAGCGGATCGGCGTCGTTCGGGCCGGGCGCGGCCTCGGGGTGGTACTGGACCGAGAAGACCGGGAGCGTCTTGTGGCGCAGGCCCTCGACGGTGCCGTCGTTGAGGTTGATCTCGGTGACGACCGCACCGGCTTTCTCGAGCGACTGCGGGTCGGCGGCGAAGCCGTGGTTCTGCGAGGTGATCGAGACTTTGCCCGTCTCCAGATTCTTGACGGGCTGGTTGCCGCCGCGGTGGCCGAACTTGAGCTTGAAGGTCGAGGCGCCGAGGGCGTGGGTGATCATCTGGTGGCCGAGGCAGATGCCGAAGGTCGGGTAGTCGGGGATCAGTTCCCGCACCGTGCCGTGCACATACTGGAGCGCCGCCGGATCGCCGGGACCGTTGGAGAGGAAGAGGCCGTCGGGCGCCAGTTCCTTGACCTGCGCGGCGGTGGCATTGGCCGGGAGGACATGGACGTCGAAGCCGTGGCGCACGAGCTTGCGGAAGATGGTGTGTTTGGCGCCGAAATCGAACGCGGCGACCTTGAACCGCCCCTCCGGGATCGGAAACGAGCCGAGCGTGGTGCCAACGGGGAGGTAGGCGAGGTTGGTCGGGTCCGCGGGATCCCAGACGAAGGACTTGGCGCAGGTGACGTCCTTGACGTAGTCGGCACCGACGATGCTGGCGCGGGCGCGGGCGCGGGCCACGGCATCGGCCTCGGAGATGTCCTCGGTGGAGAGACAGCAGCGCATGGCGCCGTCGACGCGGAGCTTTTTGGTGATGGCGCGTGTGTCGACATCCTGGAGACCGGGGATGCCGTGCTTGAGAAGGTAGTCGTGCACGGACAGGCGGCTGCGCCAGTTGCTCACGATCGGGCTGAGTTCGCGCACGACGAAGCCGGCGACCTGCGGGCGGGCGGACTCCTCATCCTCGGGGTTGATGCCGTAGTTGCCGATCTGCGGCGCGGTCATCGTGACGATCTGGCCGAAGTACGAGGGATCGGTGAGGATCTCCTGGTAGCCGGTCATGCTGGTGTTGAACACCGCTTCGCCGGCGATGGTGGCGCGGGCGCCGAAGGCCAGGCCGCGATAGACGCTGCCATCTTCAAGTGCGAGAATTCCGGTGGGCCGAGTGGACATCGGGGGTGCACGCAAAGGTGTTTCCCGGGCGCTGCCAAGGGTTTTCTGGGCGACACCTGGCTTCGCGAGGAGAGCCGAACGACACCACTGATAAGCGGAGCCGATTTGCCCAGCCCAGGGGCGGTTCCGGAGGGCGAATCCCGATTTGGCGTCGCGTTCCCCCGCGTTTGGTTCGCCGCCCCGGCAGATCGGACTGGGCAGACGTGGGGGAGGGCACGCGCACCCAGTGTGTGTCCGACCCTGAGCGGCCGTTTGACAGGTCGGAGCGCGGACCTAACGTCCGCGCCACTCTCATGCCCTTCACCGAAAACCGCGACCAATGGACCTCGGGCCAAGGCCTTTGGAGTCACGTACCGGCCGAGCAGTGGAACGACTGGGCATGGCAGCTCAAGAACCGCGTGACCACGCTCGCCGACCTCGAGCGACTGATGGAGCTCACGCCGGACGAGCGCGCGGGCTGCGAGTACGCTTCGCACAAGCTCGCGATGGCGATCACTCCCTACTTCTTCAACCTGATCGACCGCAACGATCCCGATTGTCCGGTACGCAAACAGCTCATTCCGCGCTCTGGCGAATCCGTGGTGGCCGCCGAGGAGTTGCTCGATCCGGTGGGCGAGGAGCACACGATGCCGGTCCCGGGCCTGGTGCATCGCTATCCCGACCGGGTGCTGTTTCTGATCACCGATCGGTGCGCCTCCTATTGCCGGTACTGCACGCGCAGCCGGCTGGTGAGCAACGCACAGGACTACAACTTTCACCCCGAGTACGAGCGCGGGTTGCGCTACATCGAGGAGCATCCCGAGGTGCGCGATGTGCTGCTGAGCGGCGGCGATCCGCTGCTGCTCTCCGACCGGAAGCTCGACCACATTCTCGGGCGTTTGCGCGCGATCAAACACGTGGAGTTCATCCGCATCGGCTCGCGTATCCCGGTGTTCCTGCCGCAACGGATCACCCCGGAGCTCTGCGACGTGCTGCGCAAACACGGGCCGGTCTGGATGAGCATCCACGTCAACCACCCGAAGGAATGCACCGAGGATCTGCGCGCGGCGTGCGAGCGGCTCAGCTTTGCCGGGGTGCCGTTGGGCAACCAGTCGGTGCTGCTGCGCGGCGTGAACGACGATGTCGAGGTGATGAAGGCGCTCGTCCATCGTCTGCTGCGCATGCGGGTGCGGCCGTATTATCTCTATCAGTGCGACTTGATCACCGGCAGCGCGCACTTCCGCGTCGATGTGCGCAAGGGGCTCGAGATCATCCGCGCGCTGCGCGGTCATACCACGGGCTACGCGGTGCCGCAGTACGTGATCGATGCGCCCGGTGGAGGCGGAAAGGTGCCGATCAACCCCGACTACATCGAGAAGATGACCGACGACGAGGTCGTCTTCCGCAATTACGAGGGCGAGCGGTACACCTATCCTTTGCGGAGCAAACCGGTGCCAGCGCCGGAGAAGGCCGCATGCCCGGTGATCGGAAAACCCTGCGGCTGTGGGAGTTGAGCAGGCGTGGGCCGAGCGCTTCTGGCTCGCCGATTTTTTCGTTTTTCCGCTCAAGTGATCTGCAGGTGCGCCGATAACACGGCTGTAGTTCTCGCAGTTTGTTTGTGTTTAGGGTTTGCACGGGCCGCCAGCGCCCCTAGGGCGCGGCGGCCTCCGTGTTTTCCGGGACTGGCGAGCGCGGTTGCGGGGCGAACCGGCGAGGACGAGTGACGCTTTTGTGCGTCCTCTCGCTGGAGGTTCCGATGCTTGCATGCTTGCGGCGCGGGTCTCTCAATTCCGCCATGATTTCCTTCAGCGAGGCCAAGGCGGCCCGGCGCAAGAAGCAGCAGCCTGAGCGCGTGTTGCATCTGCACCTCGCCCTGCGCGATGTGGAGCCGCGGATCTGGCGGCGGATGGTCGTGCGCGAGTCGATGTGGCTGGCCCGCCTCCACGATGCGATCCAGGTGGCCTTCGGCTGGTTCGACTACCAGCTCCACCGTTTCACGGTGAACGATATCGGCTACGGCAATCCGGTGCGCCGCGACAACGAGACCCTGGTCGAGGACGACCGGGACTTCTCGCTCGCCGACCTCGAGGTCTCCCCGAAGGAGACCTTTCTCTACGAGTACTCCTTCGGCGATGGCTGGCAGATCGAGGTCCGGGTCGAGCGCGCCGAACTGGCGCACGCAGGCGTCAAGTACCCGCATCTCACCGACGGTCGCCTCAACGGCCCGCCGGAGGATTGCGGCGGGCCCGCCGGCTACAAGGAGGTGCTCTATTCGCTCAAGCATCCCGAGGAGCCGCTGTCCAAGGAGTGGCTCGAGTGGTTGGGCGAAGGGTACGATCCGCTCGCGCTCGATCTGCCGAAGCTCAACAAGGCCTTGGCGAAACTGCCGAAATAGGCAGCAGCCGAACCGAGAGACTTCCGCCCCCATGTCCGCCCGCCGCTCCGCGCGCCCGCGCTCCCGCCCGCTCAAGCTGGTTTTCTGGTTCAACCTCTTCCTGCTTCTGGCGCTGGGCGGCTGGTATGTCGCCCAGCCGGCCTCGCGGCAGGAGGAGGTGCGGATGCTGGTCGAGAACTACCTCGCACGGAACAAGCGCATCGAGCTCCTCGATGTCGTGCGCGACATCTGGACGCTCTACTACAGCGACCAGTTCGTCTCCGTGCCGGTGCGTGGTGCAGACGGCCATGCCGCGCTTTATGCCGGCGGAGCACGGGCGAGTGCGACGCCGGCGACGGTGCGCGTGCTGGTCAACAGCGGCTATGTCGTCGGCTACAGCGACGCGCTGGGCAATCCGCTGTGGGCGGCGTACCGGGTGTGGGATTTGCCGCGCATTCCCGAACCGCCGGCCCGGCCGGACAAGTTCAGCATCGATGTCCGAACCGTTGCCCGGGTCGAGCCCTCCGCCTACTCCGGGAGCGGCTACGATCGTGGGCACCTCGCGCCCAACTACGCCATCGCCACCCGTTTCGGCCCCGGCGGCCAGGCGGAGACGTTCTTGATGTCCAACATTGTCCCCCAGCAACACTCGCTCAACGCCGGGCCGTGGAAGGATCTCGAACTGCGAGCAGCCACCAGCTACGCGGCGCGTTTCCGCGAGGTGTGGGTGATGGCCGGCCCGGTATTCGGTAGCCAACCGCAGCGGCTGCGCGGCGGAGTCGCCGTGCCCGAGGCGTGCTGGATGGTGATGCTCGACGAACACGAAGGCCGGGTGCGTACGCAGGCCTTCGTGATTCCGCAGGATGTTCCGGCCGACGCGCCGCTGGAGCGGTATCTGACGAGCATCGACCGCATCGAGGCGTTGACCGGATTGGACCTCTTCCCGGATCTGCCGGACGCCACCGAGGCTGTGTTCGAGGCGAGAACGCCGGAGCGGGTGTGGTGAACGCCCGAGTCGCGCACGCTTTGCGGAAGAAAAGCGCCGCCCTCGGGCGGCGCTTTCACGAAAGCGAGAGACGGGGGCTGCGCGCTCAGTAGCCCATGCGCTGGAGCTGGGCGCCGAGCTCGGCCTGGAACGCCTGGATGTCGGCCTGCGAGGGCTTGTAGGTCTTGTCGGCGGCTTCCAGCATGAGGCGGCCGTATTGGTCCATCGCCCATTTGGCGGAGACACCGTCGCTGAACACCACGGCGCCGCTCACCAGCGTGCCCGGGCGGGTGAGACGGTCGACCTCGACCTTCACGTTGGCGAGGCCGGCGGGGGCGGGCTCCGCGGGCGGCAGATCGGCGGGAAGGTCTTCGTCGAGCATGGCGTCCTCGGCGGGAAGGTCGGCCTCGGCCGGTTCGCCGGAGCCGCCGGTGACGGCGTCCTTGAGCTTGCCGAAGAGGCCTTTCTTGGCGGGCGGCTCGGCGGGTGCGGGCGCCGGGGGCGGAGTGGCCGGCTTTGCCGGAGCGGGGGATTTCAGCTCAAGCCCGAGGTCGTCGACGAGGAAGCGCACCTCCATGTAGGTCAGGGAGAGCTTCAGGTCCTCGGTGAGCTTGCGCTGGATGGCGGCGAGGGAGTCGCCCGCGGCGACCCATTGGGAGACGGCGGCGCGTTGTTCGGGTGTGAGAGTCATGGTGAGGGCGAAAACGGGACGCGGACTTTGGGACGGGGGGGCGGCGTTGGCAAGCGGTGGAAGTGGCTGGGGCGGAGGTGACGCCGGAAGCGAAGGTGGAAACGGGAAAAGAAAGCGGGGAGCCGGACTGGCCGGCTCCCCGCTGGGGCTGCGATGGCAAAAAGGAGACGGTTACTTCGAGAGCTGGTTCTTGAGGAACTCGATGCTCGTGCGGGTCTGGTCGCTCTGCTCCATCATCGTCTCGACGGACTTGCAGGCGTGGATGACGGTGCCGTGGTCGCGGCCGCCGAAGTTCTCGCCGATCTCGGCGAGCGAGTGCTTGGTGAGGATGCGGGCCAGGTACATCGCGATCTGGCGGGGGATGGCGATGTTGTTGGGGCGCCGCTTGCTGAGCATGTCGCTGTGCCGGAGCTGATAGTAGTCGGCCACGCGCTTCTGGATGGTGTCGATGGTGAGCTGGTTCTGGGCCTGCTCGATCAACATGTCCTTGAGCAGCATCTCGACGGTGGGGATGTCGATGTGCTTGTTGGTGAGGGCGGCGTAGCTGGCGACCTTGATGAGGGCGCCCTCGAGGCGGCGGACGTTTTTGGAGATGTGCTGCGCGATGAAGTTGATGACCTCGGCGGGGAGGTTGGCCTTCAGCGTGGCGGCCTTGGTGCGCAGGATGGCGACGCGGGTCTCGAGATCGGGTGTCTGGAGATCGACGACGAGGCCCCACTGGAAGCGGGAGACGAGGCGGCTCTCCAGTTTCTGGATCTCGTTGGCCGGGCGGTCGCTGGAGAGGTAGATCTGCTTCTGGGCCTCGAAGAGCTCGTTGAAGGTATGGAAAAACTCCTCTTGGATGCGCTCCTTGCCGGCGAGGAAGTGGATGTCGTCGATGAGCAGGACGTCGACGTGGCGGTAGCGCTGGCGGAACTTGGTGAGCGTGTTCTCCTGGATGGCGTGGATGAACTCGTTGGTGAACTTCTCCGAGGAGAGGTAGGCGACCTTGGCGTCGGGGTTGTTGCGGAGGATCTGGTGGCCCACCGCGTGCATGAGGTGGGTTTTGCCGAGGCCGGTGTCGCCGTAGATGAAGAGGGGGTTGTAGGCCTGCGCGGGGGCCTGGGCGACGGCGATCGAGGCGGCGTGAGCGAGCTGGTTGGTGGGGCCGACGACGAAGTTCTCGAAGGTGTTGCGCGGATTGAGATTGGCCGGGTTCGCGCATCGCTCGTCGAGTTTGGGGCGACGGGTATGGCCGTTGGTGCGGGCGGGCGCTTTGGCGGGCTCGGCAACGGTGAGCCGGTTCGTGCCGGAGGTGGCGTCGCCCTTGCGCAGCGTGACGCTGACCATGCGGCCGGAGGTGAGGCGGACGCGCTGGGTGATCAGGTCGAGGTAGTTGTCGTGGACCCAGATCGCGGCGAACTCGTTGGGCACATTGAGCACCAAGGAGTCGTCAGTCGCTTCGAGGCAACTGATCGGCTCGAACCACATCTGGAAGACTTCATCGGGAAAGAGACCTTTGAGGTCGCATTTCACGGTTTCCCAGAGATTCGAAGAGGTGGAGGTCGAGGACATTGCGGGAGAGGACGGCACGGCTATTCACAAACGCGTGGGGACGCACTGGCTGGCCGCTCTTCTGTTGCTGTCGGAATCGACGCCGCGGGAAGGAAATTGAGGGGACTGAGAGCCAATGGCGGGGCGGGCCCGGCCGGGTGTGTTTAAGTGATTGGCTGACAGCGCTTAGGGTATGGGGGCCGAGGGGGACGGGATTCGTCGTAAACAGGAGAGTTGCCAAAGAGCGCGCCGACCGGAGTTCAGGCAGTTGAAAATCGAAGCATAGCGCAAGCGTGGATAACCCTTTCAAGGCCAACTTCTCCACAAGTTGTTAACAGCGTTCCGGCGCTGTGAAAATGGGCGTTTTTTTTGTTGCGTCGCCAAGCTCGGTTTCGATGCCCGGCGGCGGCAGGGCGGCGCGTGACCGAGCGCACGCGGGAGGTCACAGAAACGTCACGAGGAGGTCACGAGGGAGAGGCCGGACGGCGTGGGCGAACTGTCGCCGAAACGCGTTTTTTTCGTTGCCAAGTTTTCGCAGACTCAGGGCCGGTCCGCCGGCTTGATCCACTTCCCGTGTTCGCGGATGAGATCGACCAATCGGGCCACCGCTTCGGTTTCGGGAATGTTAAAACGCACCGCGTCTTTGCCGACGTAGAGGTTGATCTTCCCCGGCGCCCCGCCCACGTAGCCGAAGTCGGCGTCGGCCATCTCGCCCGGGCCGTTCACGATGCAGCCCATGATTGCGATCTTCACGCCCTTGAGGTGGCCGGTCGCGGCGCGGACGCGCTGGGTCGTCGTCTGGAGGTCGAAGAGTGTGCGGCCGCAGCTCGGGCAGGCGACGAACTCGGTCTTCGTGATGCGGGCGCCGGCGCCCTGGAGGACGTTGTAGGCGAGGCGGAGGTCGGCTTCGAAGCCGGAACCGGCCTCCACGCCGACCAGATCGCCGAGCCCATCGCACAGGAGCGAGCCGGCGAGCACGCTGGCGTCGAGCAGCGTGCCGAGGGCATCGGCTTCGCCACCGAACCCGTTGGCGGGGCAGGCGCGGACCCAGAGCGGAGCGCGGGAGCCGATGGCGCGCAGGCACTCGGCGAGCTGGCGGTAACCGCCAACCGGATGCACAGCGCCGGCCGCGGCGCCGGTGCGCGTGGTGAAGACGATGCGGGCGTCGCCCAGCGCGACGAGATCAGGCGCGAAGCCGGCGAAGTCGGCGGGCTGGATCTCGGCGGCGAACGTCCACCCCCGGTGTTGGGCGAGACCGACCCAGGCGCGCAGCGCGGCGTTCTCGCCGGCGGCGAAACGGCGGGCGAGGATTGTGTCGGCGGGGAGATCGAGCCGGTTGCCGGCGACGGGGGGGATGGTGGGGGCGAGCTCGATCGCGAGGGTGGCACCGTGGTGGGCGGCAACGGTGGCGAGCACCTGGACCTCGGCGAGCGCGCCGGCATCGGCCGCGGGCACGAGCAGCACCTCGGGCGGAGCGTCCGCGAACTGCGCGGCGGCGTTGGCGAGCAGGCGCTCCAGCGACTCGGGGGTATGGGCCGAAGCGGGCACGGGGACGACGACGCGCGGCGGTTGGCCGGCGCCGGCTGCGGCCATGGCGGCGAGTCGCAGCGGTGTCGTTTCGCGGCGTTGGAATGAGAACGGGTCGATGCCGTCCGGCTCGGCCGCAGCGGCGGGCAGCGACCAGCGGCGCATGGCCTTTGCCGCGAGCGCCTGGGCGACGGGGATCTCGTGCACGGAGTCCTCGGTGAGCGAGACGCGGATGGTGTCGCCGATGCCGTCGAGCAACAGGCTGCCGATGCCGATGGCGCTCTTGATGCGGCCATCCTCGCCGTCGCCGGCCTCGGTGACGCCGAGGTGGAGCGGATACGCGCGGTGGGTCTGGTCCATCCGGTCGACGAGGAGGCGGTAGGCCTGGATGACGACCTTCGGGTTGCTCGCCTTCATGGAGAGCACGATGTCGTGGAAACCGTGGCTTTCGCAGATGCGGACGAACTCGAGCGCGCTCTCGACCATGCCCAGCGGCGAGTCGCCGTAGCGGTTCATGATGCGGTCCGAGAGCGAACCGTGGTTGGTGCCGATGCGCAGGCAGCGGCCGAGTTCGCGGCAGCGTTTCACCAGGGGCGAGAACGAGTCGTGCAGGCGCTGGATCTCGCGCTCGTACTCGGCGTCGGAGTAGTCGACGACGGCGAACTTCTTCTTGTCGGCGTAGTTGCCGGGATTGACGCGGATCTTCTCGACGTGCTCGACGGCCTCCATCGCCGCCGCGGGGAGGAAATGGATGTCGGCCACGAGCGGCACGTGGGCGAAGCCGGCGGCGGAGAACTGGGCGCGGATGTCGCGCAGGGCGCGCGCGGCCGCGACGTTGGGCGCGGTGATGCGCACGATCTCGCAACCGACCTCGGCGAGCTCGACGCTTTGGCGCACGGTCGCCGCGACGTCCTGCGTGTCGGAGGTCGTCATCGATTGCACGCGAATCGGGTGGGTACCTCCGATGCCGACGGCACCGATCATCACTTCGGTGGCGGGGCGGCGGATGGTGGCGAAGCGGGAGGCGCAGTAGGACATGGGAGCTGGGAACGATGAAGAAGGGCGAATCCGCGGGGAGGCAAGCGTCGCCCCCGCGCCCGCCGGGGCGGAGGAGTGTGGACGCGACGGAGTCGAGCGAACTTCCCGGCCGTTCTCCGAACTCCCGGTTGGGACGCCGGGGGGGCTCTGTCAGCGCAGCGGAGCGTTGAGCGGGCTGGAGTGGAAGAACTGCGCCAGCGGCGTGGGCTCGAAGACGGGCACGGGATGGAACCCTGCGGTCGTGTCGCCGTAGATCTGGAGTTTCGCGATGTAGCGGTCGTTGAGCACGGTCCCGCGGCCGAGCAGCGGCACGGCCGGCGGGTAGGCTTGCGCGAGGATCTCGCCCGGTCCGAGGTCATGGCTCGATTTTCGGACGACAGGGCAGGGTCGGTCGACGACCAGCAGGGTGATTGCCGACCCGGCGAAATCGAAGACGTAGCCGACGGACTCGGCCGGTACCGACGGGGTGACGACGCTGCGGTCGATCTGGTGTCCGCGGGCGAGGAACGGGGCGAGCAGTTCCACTCCATGCGTCTGCAGCGCGGAGCGCAGCGCCGAGGCGATCACGGTGAGCGCCTCGACGAGGAACGCTTGGCACTGGGAGGGGCCGGGGGCGCGATCGAGCGTGCGTGTGAAGATTCGGGTGACGACGTCGGGTTCCGCCTCGAGCACGAGGTCGGTCCAGCGTTGGCCCTGCGTCCGCAGGAAGGCGGTCCACGCCGCGTAGGTCACCGCCCCGGCAGTGCCGGGCGGCGCCATCCGGGCGACCGAGTCGGGCCGCAGCCCGAGATCCTGCAGGGCGCGGCGGGCGAGCGCCTCCACCTCCTCCGGCGGCAACGGACTGGGGGCGAGCACGGGGGCGGCGTTCGTGGCGGCCGGGATGGCCGGCGCGGCGGACTGGCCGGATTTGGCGATCATCTCGCCGAGCAGTTCGTGGCGCTCCACGAGTTGCTCGAGGTCCTCGATCCGCTGTCGCACCTCGTGCTCGTACTCGATCATGCGCTCCGCCACGCGCAGGCGCGCGAGCATCTCGGCGGACTTGAAGGGCTTGGTGACGAAATCGTCGGCGCCCGCATCGAGGCCGGCGGCGAGATCCGCCTCGGTGTTCTTCGAGGTGAGGATGAGCAGATAGGGACGGATGCGGAAACGCGCCTGCCGCAGCTGTGCGCAGACCTCGGGGCCGGTCAGGTCGGGCATCATCCAGTCGATGATCGCGATCGACGGTGCATCCTCGGCGGTCAGCGCGGCGATGGCTTTGCGGCCGCAATCGACGGTTTCGACCTGGAAACGGTGCTTTTCGAGAAACGTGCGCATGATGCGCAGCACGGTGGGTTCATCGTCGGCGACCAGGATCTTCATCGAAAGAGGGCAGGTGAGCGGGATGCGGTCATTCTCATCGGTTGGCGGTGGCCGCGCCCAAACGCGGTGCAAGTGGCAGGCAAGTAGGACAGAGTGGCCGCGCGCCTTCGAGCCTTTGTTGCCGGCTTGCTGATCGCGGCCGGGGACTGAGGCAAAAGGGGGGCCGAACGTCCAAGCCGTGGCGGGGCGAACTTTCTTTCTTGTGGGCCGGAAAACGAAGAAGCCCCCGAAGTCGTTGGACCTCGGAGGCTTCAAAGTGGCGCGCCCGTAGGGAGTCGAACCCCAAACCTTCTGATCCGTAGTTTATCACTTGAGATTTCGCACCTTTTCGCTTCTCGTGCCTAAACACCTCACTAAACCACCACTTACGAGGGAGAAGCGAGAAATGGAAACGAAGCCAAGCGGAGCCGAAAAGAGTGTTGAGAACGAAAAAAACCGGACACAAACCGGACACACCCGCCCCGGGAGGGCGCCGAAGACATCGGTGGAATACTGGAGAACGAAGGTCCGCCCCCGCGTCATCCGTGGCAGAAAAACGGGCGAACTGTACGTCCGCTTTTTCGAGGCCGGGCGCGAGGCATGGGTTTGCCTGGACACCGCCAACCAAGTGAAGGCCGCCGCTTCCGCCCGTGACTATTGGGTCAAGATGAAGGCCATCGGGTTGCCTGCTCTCCTCGCCGAGCTGGCGCCAGACAAGAAACCAACGAAGGCCGGCACGGTGGGCGAGGTGATCGCCGCCGCGTCGAAGGAAGCCACCGTCAGGCCGCGCAGCCTCGCGCAGTATGTCGGCGCCCTCCGCCAGCTCGCCGCGGAGATCGCGGGCGTTGACGGGGGGAAGGATCGGTACGCCTACCGCAGCCCCGTTTACCGCGAATGGCTCGCCAAGGTGGATGCCGTGCCGCTCTCCGACCTCACCCCCGAGCTCGTGAAGGCGTGGCGCGCGCGTCGCATCGCAGCCAAGACAGACCCGCGGGAACGACGCTCCGCCGAGGTTTCCGCGAACACCACGATCCGGCAGGCGAAGGCGCTTTTCGGCGCGAAGCTCATTGGCTCGATCCGCGCGAGCGTGGAGTTGCCGGCGGTCCTGCCGTTTGAGGGCGTCGCGGTGTCGAAGCTCAAGTCCCGCTTCCGCGCGGAGGTGTCCGCCGAGTGGCTCTTCAATGTCGGCACGGCAGAATTGGCGAGCGATCGGCCGGAGGAGTTCAAGGCCCTCGTCTTGTGTCTCCTCGCCGGATTGCGCCGGGCGGAAGCGGACACGCTCACCTGGTCGCAGATCGACCTCGCAGAGGGGAAGCTCTTCGTCCGCACGACCGAGTTCTTCGCGCCGAAGTCGGAAGACGGCGAGCGCGAGATCGACCTTTCCCCCGATGCCGTCGCGCTGTTCCGCGGCTTCCTTGAGACGCCCGACAAGGACCCGGTTTTCGTCCTCAAGGGCGGACCTGCGAAGCCGTCTTGCAGGTATCAATACTACCGCGCCGACTGCGCACCATTCCGAACGTGGCAGAAGCTCACGGCGTGGCTTTCCTCGAAGGGTGTTCACGCGCGGAAGGCTGTCCACACCCTGCGCAAGCAGGCCGGCGCCCTGATTCACCAGTGGCACGGGATTGAGGCCGCGCGCGCATTCCTCGGTCACTCCGACATTGCGACGACCTC
>JAEWNN010000154.1 GCA_023457035.1 Verrucomicrobiota bacterium | reverse complement strand
ACAACGCCGGCACGATTGCCAACTCCGGCACCATCGCCGCCGACCGGGTCGGCATCCTGGTGAACGGCGACTCCAACGTCCTCACCAACGCCGGCACGATCAACGCCGTCGAGGGCGGCATCGTGATCCTCGGCGACGCCGGCACGATCACCAACTCCGGCCACATCGCCACCTCCGGTGACGGTGCCGACGGCATCCAGATCGCCGGCACCGCTTCCGTGGTCAACCGCGGGAGCATCGCCGTCAGCGGTGCGGGCAGCGTCGCCATCAATATGGGCGGTGCTGCGCAGATGCTGGTCAACAGCGGCACGCTCGCCTCGGCCGACGTGGCCGTCGCCTCCAACGGCGACGACACCGTCGTCATGGCGACGGGCGCCTCGGTCACCGGCGCCATCGCGGCCAGCGTCGAGGGCAGCACGCTCTACTTCGGCGCCGCAGCCGATGTCGTCCCGAGCGGGGATCTCCTCGCCTCGGGTTCGAACGCGTTCAACATGACCTACGGTGGTTCGGCCTCGAACTTCAACACGGTCTTCCTGGCCGGCACGACGAACTTCAACGGGGCGAGCGCCGTCAGCGCGCTCAACACCTCCGCGATCCTCGCCGGCGCCACCTTCCGCGCCAACAGCACCGTGCAGTTCACCGCCACCGGCGCGCTCCCGTCCGGTATCGCTCTGCCGGCGACCACCGCCACCGACGTCGCGCTCTACAACCTGGGCACGCTCGGCGGCACCGGCACCGTCACCCTGCGCTCGGCCTCCGGCGGCCTGGGCACCCTGGTGAACACCGGCGCGATCGCCCCCGGCAACTCCGTCGGCACCCTCACCATCGATGGCAACGTCCACAACACCGGCGCGCTCGCCATCGAGCTCGGCGCGGGCACCAACGATCTGCTCCGGATCACCAGCGGCGTCTCCGACGCGCCGGCGTCGTTTACCTTCGCCGCCGGTTCGACGGTCGCCTTCTCGGCCCCGGGCGGCACGACCTACACCCCGGGCGACACCTTCAACTTCATGAAGGCCGACAGCTCCGCCCGGATCGTCATCGAGGGCACGCCGGTCTCCGTGCACCAGCTGCTTGCGACCACCGACGACCTGGTCGACCAGAAGTTCTACGTCGTCGGCGACACGGAGTCGCTCGGCAACCTCGGGGCGCTCTACGCGGTGGTCGCCCGCGACCACGCGTACCCGAAGTTTGCCGACGCCGCCAGCCAGACCTCGGTCGGCGCCTACCTCGACGCCCACCGCCTCGATGCGAGCTTCGCCGATCTGCGCCTCTCCCTGGATCTCATCGCAGCCAACGACGACTTCAACGCGGCGCTCGAGCGGATGAGCGGCGAGTTCTATCCCTCGCTCGCCGCCCTCGAGAACGAGCGCATCGGCACCGTGATGACGCGCGTCGCCACCGAGCTGCGTCCGCGCAGCCTCGCGGCCGACCAGGCCGGCGCGGAGCGCTTCGCGCGCCGCTGGTACACCTTCGCCCAGGCGTCGGTGGCCTCCGCCGACTCCTCGGACGACAACGTCGCCGACATCGACAGCGACAACCGCGGCGTGCTCGCCGGCGTGGGCGTTCAGCTCCAGCCGAAGTGGGACCTGGGCGTCTTCCTCAATACCGCCGACGGCAAGGCCGAGAACGCCCATCCCGACGAGGCCGATACCCGAGGCGTCGACTTCGGCCTGTTCGGCCGCTACAACAACGCCGGCGATTACTACTACGCCAGCGTCGCCTACAGCACCGGCTCGTTCGAGGTCGAGCGGCAGGCCGCCCTGGCCCGCAGCCACGAGCTCGTCTCGCAGGCCGCCGTCCGCACCCGGGGCGAGTTCGACAGCACCCAGCTCACCGTCCACCTCGAGAAGGGCTACACCTTCGAGCTCGGCCGGAGCGTGCTGCAGCCCTATGCGGCGTTCCAGTATGCCAAGGGTTCGTACGACCGCTTCACCGAGACCGGCGACGGCCTGCTCGATCTCACCGTCGACTTCGCGGACTTCACCTCGATGCGCGGCATCCTCGGCGCCACCTGGCGCTACGAGATCAACCGCACCTTCGGCGTCGCCGCCCGCGGCAGCTGGGCGCACGAGTTCGGCGACGAGGTGGCGTTCGTCGACGCCTCGTTCCGCGGCACGGCCGACACCTACCGGCTCCGCGGTCTCGAGCTGGGGGCCGACCGGTTCAACGTCGGCCTCGACCTGAGCGTGCGCTTCACCGACCGGCTCTCCGCCTGCCTGCGCGCCGACTTCACCACCAGCGACGGCCAGCAGCTCCAGTCCGCCAACATCGGCTTCCGCTACGGCTGGTAAGCCGAGAGACCACTGTTCCCCACACCAAGGGCGCCTCGCAAGAGGCGCCCTTGTCTTTGGGGGCGCCCGTTGGGCGACAACTCGGTGGCCGGTGGTCGGTAGGTATGGCCGGGCGGTGGCAGGGCAGGCTCCGGTAAGCCGCGGCGAGGCCGGCCTCCCCGGCGGATTTCCGCCTTCGGGCGTCACCGAAATCTGGGATCAGCCCAAATTCCGCCGACGACAGAGGTAACGAAGGCAACAAAGGGACTCCGCACCATGGGAACCCACCGCCCACAGGTCCGGGAGCGTTCTCTTCCCCTGCCAGGTGAAGGCCGGAACCCGGATTCCCTTATCCAACTCGTTCACACTTCGTTCTCTTCGTTGCCTTCTGTCGGCTCCTCCTGCGCTTTTCCGGATCAGGAGAGCGCCGTGGTGGCGGAGACGCCGAACGTCCGGTAGCTCTCGATCAGCTCGGGCGTGGAGGCGACACCGAGCTTCTGCATGATCCGCAGCTTGTAGGTGGCCACGGTCTTGGCGCTCACCCCGAGGCTGTTGGCGATCTCCTTGCTGCGCAGGCCGGCGCCGAGCATGGCGCAGATCTGGAGTTCGCGGGCGCTGAGCGGGCCGAGGCCCTTCGCCTCGTCGCCATCCGCGGGCGCGAGGTCGCGCCGGCCGACCGCCTCGGCCATCAGTTGCGTGGAGATTTGTTCGCTGGCGACGAGCAGTCCGCGGTGGATCTCGCGGATCGCCGCGACGATGCGCGCCAGCGGCGCGTCCTTCATCAGGTAGCCCCGGGCCCCGGCCGCGAGCAGGCGGCGCGCGAAAACACTCTCTTCGCAGGCGGACAACACGAGCGTGGGCGGTAGTTGACCGGTGGTGGCGAGGCGTTCGAGGACCACCCAGCCGTTGCCGTCGGTGAGATGCAGATCGAGCACGAGCACATCGGGCCGGGTTTGCTTCACCCGCGCGATGGTGTCCTCGCCGGAGGTCGCCTCGCCCGTCACCCGCATGTCGGGCTGGGCTTCGATCGCGCTCCGCAGCGAGGTGCGGACGTCCGTGTGGTCGTCGACGAGGAGGATTCGGATGGGGGCAGTCATTGCGTGGGGGCGGAGAGGCAGGGGCTGCCCGGCGTGCGCGTCGCCTGCCGGCGGCACGCGGTGCGCTGTCCGAGGCGGACGAAGGGATGGTCGTCGACCAGGAAGATGTGGCGCGGTGCGCTCATGCCTGGGGGATGGACGGGAGGATGCGGGGCAGCGTCAACACCAGGCTGGCGCCGCCGCCGGGGGCGGGCTCGAGCGTGAAGCGGCCCCCGAGCAGGGTGGCGCGCATGCGCATCTGGCGCAGACCGAGCCCCTCGGTGCGCTGGTCGGGCGGCGGCGGTGGCGTGCCGTCGTTGGCGATGGTGAGGGTGGCGTGGGTCTCGCCGACGAGCAGGTCGATCCAGACGCGGCGGGCGTGGCCGTGGCGGGAGGCGTTGGAGACGGCTTCGCGCACGAAGCGCACGAGCAGGGCGGTCTGCTCGGCGTCGGGCGGGGGGAAGGCGGGATCGACGGCCAGTTCGCATTCGAGGCCGTGGCTGGTCTCGAGCTGGCGGGCGAGGGCGGCGAGCGTATCCGCGAGGGGCAGGTCGGCGGGGGTGTTGCCGGCGAGCAGGTGGGAGACCTCGCGGGCGCGGCGGCCGGCGGTGCCGAGCGCGGTGCCGAGCGCGGCGAGGCGCTCGGCGGCGGTGGGCGCGAGGGTGGCGACTTCGTCGCGCAGCAATTCGGTCTGGCGGGCGCAGGCGATGAGGTCCTGGCAGAGGGTGTCGTGGAGGAGGTGGCCGAGGCGGGCCTGCTCCTCCTCGGCGGCGCGCAGGGCGGCGGCGGTGGCGCGCTGCCATTCGTGGGTCCGGGCGGTGAGGGCTTCGCGCAGTCGGGTCTCGGCGCGTTTGCGTTCGGTGATGTCGGCGATGGCGAGGAGGAAGCCGCGCGGGGCGGCGTCGCCGGGGGCGCGCAGCGGCGTCCAGGTGAGCTGCCAATAGGTGTCGCGGGCGGGATCGGGGCGGTGTTCGCAGGTGGCGTGCGTCGAGTGGGCGACGAGCGCCGGCAACTCGGGCCAGGAGGCGAGCAGCTTGGCGAGGGGGCCGTAGGGCGTGGCGGCGGGGGGCAGGCCGAGCAGGCGGCAGGCGGCGGGGTTGGCATCGACCACTTGGCGGTTCCGGTCGGCCACCAGCAGGCCGTGCTCGTGTTGTTCGAGCACAAAGCTGCGGGCGATGGGCACGAGGCGCCAGAGTTGGCCGCGGCTGAGCGCCCAGGCGAAGAGTGCGATGGCGCCGATCCGGGCGAGGGGGGCGAGGTTGGGGCAGTTGGGCGGGAGCAGGTGGGCGCGGTAGATGAAGACCGCGAGGGTGGGCAGGCTGTAGCCGACAAGCAGGAGCCCGAGCTGCTTGCGCAACAGCGGGCTGGCCCCGCGCCACACGTAGAGGGTGGCGCCGAGCGCGAAGAGCAGGGCGGCGGCGTTGGCGGCGATCAGGTAGAGGAAGACCGGGCCGGAGCGGTAGCGCCCGAAGCTCCAGCCGGCGGTCGTGGCGGTGTCGGGGCTGACCCAGCCGGTCCAGGGGTTGGTGAAGGCGAGGGCGCCGAGCAGCAGGGTGGCTGCCACGAGCAAGCGGCGCCGCTGGGGCGTGGCCCAGCGGTTCAGGCCGGAGACATCGGCGAAGAGCAGGAGCAGGCCGGCCGCAAGCAGTGAGCTCAGCGTGCACTTGAAGCCCAGCGTCCAGAACAGCACCGCGGGCTGGGCGCCGAAGAGGCACTCGGCGGCTTCGGTGGCGGTGCGGCCGGCCATGGCCAGCACCACAAGCTGGAAGGCGCCCACGCCCGCGACCGTGAAGCGGCGGCTCCACCACCCGAAGCCGGCCAGGGCCAGCGCCTGGGCCGCCAGCAGCACGGCGGCAAGGGGGGTCCAGTGATCGGCGAGGGCAGGCATGCGGGGGTTGCGAGTAGAGCGCGGAAAACCGCCGCCGAAAAGCCGCGAGTCGGCAGTTGCGGGAGAATTCCTACAAACGGCCGTCGCTGTAGGGCAATTCTGCGGTCAAGCACGGGCGGAAATGGTTTACGGACCATTTTCCCCGTGTGAACCTGCGGCGCACCCGCTCGGTCTCCACTTCCAATCCGCTATCCCCTCATGTCACCGCTTCGCCTTCGTTCCTTGCTCGTCGCTGTTTTCCTTTCCGGTGTCTGCGCGCTGCCCTCCGCGCGGGCGGGAGCGGTGCCGGCGCGCGGGGTGGCGTTTGTCGATGGCGCGGTCGCGGGCCACGAGGCGCTGGTCGCCGGTGTGCGGCCGGGCGTGGAGACGGTCCGGCTCGACCCGGCCGGCGACGCGCTCGCGCAGATGGCGACTTGGGCGGAGACGCACTCCGGCTACGAGGCGATCCATGTGGTGTCGCATGCCGCGCCCGGTGCGCTGCGGCTCGGCGGGGCGTCGCTCGATGGCGCCGCGCTGCGCGACCCGGCGGTGGCGGGGCGACTGGCCCGGCTCGGCCGCGCGTTGAACCGCGGAGGCGATCTGCTGCTCTACGGGTGCTCACTCGCCGCGGGACCGGAGGGCGATGCGTACCTCGCCGCGATGGCCAAGGCGACCGGCGCGGATGTTGCCGGCTCGACCGGGCCCACCGGCGCTGCCCGGCTCGGCGGCGACTGGACGCTCGAAATCGCCACAGGGTCCATCGAGGCTCGCCCGCTGGTTCTGGGCGACTTCCAAGGCGTGCTCTCGACCATCACGTTCCTCGAGACCGATGTGGATGTCTTCGGAACGCACTCAACCATCACGCGCACCGAGACTGTCAGCAGCCAATCGATCACCTTTACGGCGGCGTCCGGTCAGAGCCTGACGAGCTTCTACGACCCAGAAGGCTCCATCGGCCTCAACCCACTCAGGTCCGATGGCACTGGCACGTACCTGAAGATTTCCGCTCCTGCCGGATACACCTTCGACCTGACGTCCTTCGCGTCAACGGTCTCGGACGGATCCTTGTCGATCACACTCACCTATGGCGATGGTCATCAGACTTCGTTTTCTCACTACGGTTC
Organism: Verrucomicrobiota bacterium; assembly: GCA_023457035.1. Taxonomy (GTDB): domain Bacteria; phylum Verrucomicrobiota; class Verrucomicrobiia; order Opitutales; family Opitutaceae; genus CAJCBL01. The sequence continues at coordinate 5,247 of JAEWNN010000154.1, read as the reverse complement.
CGGCGCGACACTCTCCACTCAGTCTGGCTTTTCTCCGTCCATCGACAATGTGGCTGCGGTCGAGATCTCCAGCTCGGGCGCGGATATGTTCAACGATTTCGCCATCACCGACGTCAAAGCGCCGCCCAGCTTCACCGGGTCTTACACGGGGCAACTCCTCGATACGGAGGTCACGAACAGCTTTTCCAATGTGACGGGTACGCTGACGGCGACCCCGTCAACCACCACGAAGAGCCCCATTGCTTCCTACGGCATCTCTGGCGGAACGTCGGGGGCTTACGCCGTTGGCGGTTCAAACTACGACATCACCAAGGTCGGCACCTACGGCACGCTGTACCTCAACAGCAGCACAGGCGCCTACGTCTACGTGCCCAATGGCGCAGCGATCGAGGCGCTCTCGACCGAGAAAGTCGGCGGATTCGCGAATCGCGTCACGAAAGTCGACTCGTTCCCCGTCACGGCCACGGACAGCGCAGGCGAGACTGCCGAAAACGCGGTGTCGATCAACCTCACCGGTCAGAACGACACGCCGGAGATCACCTCCGGCGCCACGGCCACGGTGGCTGAGAACAGCACCGGCACTGTCTACACGGTCACCGCCAGCGACCGCGACAGCGGCCAGACGCTGACCTACAGTATCGCTGGCGACGATGCGGGGCTTTTCGATATCAATGCCAGCACCGGTAAAGTCAGCTTCAAGGCGGCGCCCGACTACGAATCGCCGAGCGACAAGAACGGTAACAACGTCTACGACATCACCGTCACGGCCACCGACAACGCTCCGATTGTGCCGGCGGCCCCCGTGCCGAACGACTCCGCGCCCCAGCCCGTGTCGATCACCGTCACCGATGCCAACGAGGCGCCCGTCATCACCTCGGGTAGCACGGCCAGCGTGACGGAGAATAGCACTGGCACAGTCTACACGGCTACCGCCACCGATCCGGACAGTGCTGCGACGCTCACTTGGAGCCTCTCCGGCCCCGACGCTGGACTCTTCGCCATCGACAGCAGCACCGGCGCCGTGAGCTTCTACGCAGCGCCCGATTACGAGTCTCCCGCCGACAACGGGGGCAACAACGTTTACGACTTCACCGTCGTGGTCACAGACAACGGTGCCCTGACGGACTCCCAGGCCGTGACCGTCAGCGTGACCGACGCGAACGACGCGCCGACCATCACGTCCGGCACTACGGGCACGGTGGCCGAGAATGCGCCGATCGACACGGCGATCTACACCGCCACGGCCATGGACCCCGATGCCGGCGCGACCCTTGCCTACAGCCTGACCGGCCCCGATGCGGCGCTGCTCAACATCAATGGGAGCACGGGCGCCGTCACGTTGAAGACCCCGGCCGACTTCGAAACGAAGAGTTCGTACAGCTTCAACGTTGTGGTCACGGACAACGGTACCCTGACGGCTACCCGGGCCGTGACCGTCAGCGTGACCGACGTAGATGAAGCGCCGACCATTACTGCCGCCACCTACAACGCGGCCACGGGCGTGCTGACCGTCACCGGCACCTACATCGAGGCCAATGCTAGCGGCGCCGACATTGACGCCCGGAAATTCGCCATCACCGGCGAGGGAGGGGCAACGTATACGCTGGCGGACACGTCGGACGTGGAACGTGCTTCCGCAACCCAGTTCACCCTGACCCTGTCCGCGGCGGACCGGGCGGCGGTCAGTCCGATCCTGAACAAGAACGGACAGACCTCCACCGGCGGCACCGCCTTCAATCTGGCGGCGGGTGACGATTGGTGCACCAACGCCACCGCCGGAGACACGAGCGACGCGACGAACGCTGTGACCGTTAGCTATGTGCCGGTTCCGACCATCACCAGCGCCGCGTACAACAGCGTGACGGGCGAGCTGCTTGTCACCGGCGCGAACCTTGTGCGCTTGGCTGGCGCGGCCAACGACATCGATGTCAGTCGGCTGAGCGTCACCGGAGAGGGCGGCCCCTACGCACTGAGCGCTTCTCTTGCCGATGTGGAGATCACCTCTGCCACCAGCTTCACGGTCACCCTGACCGGCCCGGACAAAACCCAGATCGATGCCCGGCTCGATCAGGCCGGCACGCAATCCAGCGGTGGCACCACCTACAACCTCGCGGCCGCCGAGGACTGGGCGCGGGGCGCGGATGCCGCGGTGGTCACCGCCGACATGGCTGGCAACGGCATAACCGTGATTCTGAATACATCGCCGACCGTCGCCAACGCCATCCCCGATCAGGGCGCGACCGAGAACGCGGCCTTCAACTTCCAGTTCGCGGCCAACACGTTTGTCGACGCCGACGCGGGCGATACGCTCACCTATTCCGCCCAGCTCTCGGGCGGCGGTCCGCTACCGGCGTGGCTGAGTTTCGATCCCCTCACGCGCACCTTCTCCGGTACGCCGGCCAACGGCGATGTGGGTACCGTGAGCATCGACGTGGTGGCGGATGACGGCAGCGGCGGCACCGTTACCGACACCTTCGGCCTCGTCGTGGCCAATGCCTCCAGACCGCCGGCGGTGGCGACGATCGCGCGCACGCAGCCCGGCCCGGTCACACTCGCCAACACGTTGGTGTGGCGCGTGACGTTTACCGAAGCGGTCACGGGTGTGGATGCGGCGGATTTCGCCCTCACGGCGGTCGACGGCGCAGCCACGGCCACGCTCGGCACGGTCACGGCCGGGGCCAACGCGGCGGAGTATCTCGTGACGGCGACGGGGCTGACGGGCGCCGGCACCCTGCGGCTCGACGTGAAGGCGACCGGCACGGGCCTCGAGGATGGCGACGGGGACGCGCTCGCCGGCGGGTTCATCCACGGCCAGGCGTACACGCACGCCCCCGGCACCGTGCCGGTGGCCTGGGGCTATAATGGCTACGGCCAGCTCGGGTTCGGGCCCGCGGATTACGCCGCGCATCCGGTGGCGGCCTTGGTGCCGCGCACCGGGGCGCTCGTCGGCAAGACAGTGGTGGCGTTGGCGATCGGGTATAATCACACTCTTGCGTTGTGCAGCGACGGCACGGTGGCGGCTTGGGGATGGAATGACTCTGGCCAACTGGGCAATGCTGAGACGACGAATTCGTCCACGCCTGTGGCGGTGCTTGCCGACAAGTCGAGTGCGCTGTTTGGCAAGACGGTGGTCGCGGTGTCAGCGGGGGAGCTGTATTCGCTGGCTCTGTGCAGCGACGGCACGATCGCGGCTTGGGGGTACAATGGCCAAGGCCAGCTGGGCAATGGTGCGACGACGAATGCGTCCACGCCGGTGGCGGTGCGCACCGATGGGTTGAGTGCGCTGTCTGGCAAGACGGTGGTGGCGGTGTCGGCCGGAGGACTCCACTCGCTGGCGTTGTGCAGCGATGGCTCGGTGGTGGCATGGGGAGGCGATGGCCAAGGCCAACTGGGCAATGGTACGACGACGGAGGGTGCCACGTCCACGCCGGTGGAGGTGCTTACCGATGGGTCGAGTGCGCTGTCTGGCAAGACGGTGGTGGCGGTGTCGGCCGGGGCGTACCACTCGCTGGCGTTGTGCAGCGACGGCACGGTGGCGGCTTGGGGACATAATTCCGTCGGCGAACTGGGCAATGGTGAGACGACGAATGCGCCCACGCCGGCGGCAGTGAGAACGGACACAGGTGCGCTGGCTGGGAAGACGGTGGTGGCGGTGTCGGCCGGGGCGTACCACTCGCTGGCGTTGTGCAGCGACGGCACGGTGGCGGCCTGCGGGGACAATTCCGCCGGCCAGCTGGGAAATGGTGAGACGACGAATGCGTCCACGCCTGTGGCGGTGAAAACGGACACTGGTGCGCTGGCTGGGAAGACGGTGGTGGCGGTGTCGGCCGGAGGACTCCACTCGCTGGCGCTGTGCAGCGAGGGCACGGTGGCGGCCTGGGGGTACAATTACAATGGCCAGCTGGGAAATGGTGAGACGACGAATGCGTCCACGCCTGTGGCGGTGAAAACGGACACCGATGCGCTGTCGGGCAGAACGGTGTATGCCCTCAGCTCTGGTGGTTCCGCTCACCATAGCCTCGCGCTGGCATCGCCAGCGAAGGGCATCACTGCGGTGGTGCCGCCCACGGCCGGCACCTACAAGGTCGGCGCCACGCTCACCTTTGCGCTGACGACCGGCGAGGCGGTCACGGTCACCGGCACGCCGCGCCTGGCGCTGACCATCGGTGCGGAGACGCGCCACGCGACGTACGCTTCCGGCAGCGGCACCACCAACTTGGGTTTCACCTACACGGTGCAGGCCGGCGACACCGATGCCGACGGTATCTCCGTCGCCAGCACGAGTGTCGACCTGAACAGCGGCACGGTGACCGACGCCGGTGGCTGGCCCATCACGCTCGCCCTGCCGGCGTACACGCTGCCGACGATCAAGGTGGAAACCACAGCGCCGACGCTGACCTCGGTAACGCTGGTTTCAAGCAACGCGACGCCGACGCTGGCGAAGGCCGGCGACACGGTGACGTTGACCTTCAAGGCGAACGAAACGCTCCAGACGCCAACGGTGACGCTGGCGGGCGAGTCCGCCATGGCGAGCTACGACAGTGGCGCGAACACGTGGACGGCGACGCGCACGGTCGCAGCCGGCGATGCGGAAGGCGCAGTGACCTTCGCGATCGGGTTTAGCGACGTAGCTGGCAACGCCGGCACGGCCGTCGCCGCGACGACCGACTCCAGCACGGTGACGATCGACCTGACGGCGCCGGAGACGACAATCACCGCACAGCCGGCGAACCCGAGTGGGAGCGCCTCCGCTACGTTCACCTTTGGCAGCACGGATGCGACCGCCTCGTTCGAGGCGAGCCTGGACGGCGCGGCCTACGCCGCAGCGACGAGCCCGGTGAGCTTCACCGGCTTGGCCGACGGTCCGCACACCTTCGCAGTCCGCGCGATCGACGCTGCGGGCAACGTGGATGCGACGCCTGCCAGCTACACGTGGACTGTCGCCACGGTCTTCACCGCGCCCGTGCCCGACGGCTTCGGCGCTTCCGCCACCGGCGGTGCGGCCGGTCCCAACGTTCTGGCCACCACCGCGGCCGAGTTCGCCACCCATGCGGCTTCCGCCGACGCGCAGGTGATCACCGTCGTCGGCACGCTCGACATCGGCACGGTCGCCGTGGCCTCGAACAAGACCATCCAGGGCGCCGACGCCTCGGCCACGCTCGACGGCTGCCTGAGCCTCACGAATGTCTCCAACATCGTCATTCGCGGCCTGAACCTCGCCAACCCCGACGGCACGGCGTTGCGGCT
>JAEWNN010000153.1 GCA_023457035.1 Verrucomicrobiota bacterium | reverse complement strand
TGCGGTTGTGAGCGCCGGCGGTGGGGGATCGGAGCACTCGGGGATCGTTGACGGGCGGAACATACTGCGTGGATACGAGCGTGGCGTTCGGAGTGTCTCCTCAAGTTGGGTGCGAAGTATCCCCCAGACGGAGGCCGGGAGCCCCCGGGGGGCGGTCCGCGGGCCCCGCCGGGCCGGGGGAGACACCCCGGGACGGGAACGGTGAGTAGTGGATACGCCGGGGGCGCGGGCGCCGGGGCCGGCGACGGCCCCCGCTCGCCGGCCCGTCCCGGCGGGGGGGGGCGGGCCGGGCGGCCCGCCGCCGGGAAAACGCGGAAAACGGGCCGGCAAAAGCGGGCCGGGGCCGGCAAATCGCGCTAAAGACGCGCCAAATCGGCCGATTATACCTGCGAGGTAAACAACCCATCCGCCGTACCCGCATGCCAAGCGCCGCTCCCATCTCCGACACCGTCCTTCGCGATCTGGTGAACAAAGCGATGTCCGACGTGCTCATCACCATGCTGGCGCTCAATTCGCGACTGGTCTGGGTGTCGGACGATCATCCCGGGGTGGAACCGCCGCCGCTCAGCCAGAATTCGCCGCTGGTGGTCGGCGCGGTGGGTTTCATCGGCGATGTCAACGGCCTGATCTACCTGCACCTCGAAAGCGAGTTCGCGAAGCTGGTCACGAGCAAACTTGTGGGCCTCTCGCTCGACGACATCGAGGCCGAGGGCGACGAGGTCGTGAACGACGCGGTCGGCGAGCTCACGAACATGACGGTGGGCGGCTTCAAGAACGCCCTGTGCGACATGGGCCTGCCCTGCAACCTCACCATCCCCTCCATCCTGCGCGGCAGCAATTTCACCATCGAACCGGCGACCAACGCCCTGCGCCATGTCTACCAGTTCGAGGCCGACGGCCGGAAGATGACCGCCGACCTGCTCCTGCAGTACAACGAGTAAACCGACTCCTTCTTTCCATGCGCTACAAGATCCTCACCGTGGACGACTCCAAAACCGTCCGCATCATCGTCAAGAAGGCGTTCAAGAGTTTCGACTGCGATATTCTCGAGGCTGCCAACGGCGTCGAGGGTCTGGCGGTGGCCGCGAAGGAGGCGCCCGACGTGGTGCTGCTGGACATCACCATGCCCGTGATGGACGGCGTGGAGATGCTCACCAAGCTCAAGTCCGACCCGTTGCTCAAGAGCATCCCGGTCGTGATGCTCACCGCCGAAGGTGGCCGCGAGCATGTGCTCAAGATCGCCAAGATCGGCGTGCGCGACTACATCGTGAAGCCGTTCAAGGAGGAGCTGCTCGTCGAAAAGGTGATGCGGATCATCGACATCAAGCCTTTGAGCGAGGCGAACCAGCGCACGAAGACGATCTTCGATCCGGCCGACATCCTCGTGGTGGAGGACAAACCCGCCATCGTGCAGCAGATCCAGGAGGGGCTGAAGCACACCCCGTGGCGGGTGCACGGCGTCAGCACCACCGGCGAGGCGATCGATTTCTGCGGCCGCACGATCCCCGACCTCGTGCTCTCCAGCCTGTCGCTGCCGGAGGACGGCGGTTTCACGCTCTTCCGCATGTTGCGGACCAACATCAAGACCAAGTTCACCCCGGTTTTCGCCCTTGTGGTGAAGACCGAGACGGCGGCGCAGCAGCAGGCGCAGCAGGTGGGCTTCTCGGCGATCATCACCAAGCCGATCGAGTTCTCCGAGCTGGAGAGCCGCATGGCCAAGGCGATGAACCTCGACACCTCGCTGCGCTATTTCGCGATCGAGGAGGGCACGCTGATCATGCGCCTGCCCGAGAACACCACCAACGTGACGATCAACGAGGTGACCGGCTACATGAAGGCCAAGGTCTCGGGCGCGGTCGACACCGGCGTGAACCGCGCGATCATCGACGTGAGCCCGCTCAAGGCGCTCGACATGGCGGTGATCAAGCTGCTCTTCCAGTTCATGCAGTCCTGCTCGGAGGTCTCGATCCAGTACGTGCTCGTGGGCAACGCGGTCGTGATCAAGGAGTGCAAAGGGTTCGAGGATACGAAGAACTGGACGTTCTTCGAGACGCTCGACCAGGCCAAGGCCAGCATCAAGGGCGAGGCCGCGGCGCCGGCCCCCGCCGCCGGCTGATCTCGCCGGCCCAGTCCACCGTTCCGAACGGCCCGGCCCCGCGCCGGGTTCTTCGTTTCCGGGCGGCGCGCGTGACCGCGCCGGCCACCTACGCGACGAGGGGGAATTCCTCGAGCCGCGTGTGCACGGCGCGAGCGGGCTGCAATTCGCTCGCGTAGAGTGCGAAGCGTTCGACCAGGAACGGCTCGGAGGTGAATGCGTGGTGGCGGTGCAGCCAGGCGGCGACGAGCTCCGGCGCCACCGCGCCGAGGCGGGCGAGGGTGAAGTGTGGCTCGAAGGTCCGCTGGTCCGCCGCGAAGCCCAACGCGAGAAGGGTGTCGTCGAGCCTTCGCCGGAGCTGGCGGAGGTGGGGATGGCCGGGCCCGACGCCGCACCAGAGCACACGGGGCGGACCGAGGGGCGGGAACACCCCCATCCCGCCGATGGGGAGCAGGAAGCGCGGGACGTGGATCGCCCGGAGCCGTTCGCACAGGGTCGGGATCAGGGCGCGGGGCGTGCCGCCGAGGAACCGGAGCGTGAGGTGGAGCCGCCCGGGGGGCGGCTCCGCGACCCCGGTGAGCGATCCGGCCAAAGCGCCCAGGGTTGCGGTGAGCGATGCGGGGGCATCGATCGCCAGGAAGAGCCGCAGGACTGCGGCGGGCTCAGGCGCGCTTGACGAGACGGACGATGGCACTGACGACGACCTCGTCGGCGGTGAAAGGGTAGTTGAGTACCTGATGCGCAACGAGGAAGTTGGGCACCGTGGTGGCGTTGGGCGGCTGGTTGCTCAGCAGCACGGCGGGCACGTGGGCGCGGCCGGGAATCGACTGGCTGCGGCGGACGATGTCGCCGCCGGTCGGTTGCGCCAGATCGAGGTCGGCGATCAGCAGCTCGACCGGGTTGTCCTCGACGAAGGCGAGGGCCGAAGGGGCGTCGCGGAAGGCGACCGCCGGCTGGCCGGCCTGGCGCAGCGCCTCGGCGAGCAACGGCGCGACGCCGCGTTGCGGATGCACGACCAGCGCCAGCGTGGGCGCCTCGCTGTCCTGCCCCGGGCGGGGCACGAAGAGGGTGGGGATGACCTCGACGGCGCGGGCGAGCGTGCGGAAGCTCAGGGCGGTGATCTCGTCGGGGTGCTCGTGGAGGTCGGCGAGCATCAGCACGATGGCGCGGGCGAGCAGCACGAGCCGGGGCAGGTTCGCGAGGTCGGCGTCGCGGGCGAGGCGCTCGAAGCTGGTGCGCAGGGGGGCGAGTGTCGTGGCGCGTTGGGGACCGACGGCGGAGGCGGCGAAGGCCTGTAGCTGGGTGTTGAGGCGGGTCTCGATCGCGGCGGCGTCGCGGGCGAGGGCGGCGCGGGTCTCGGCGCGGCTTCCCGGCGCCGCCGGTTCGGCGACCGGTTGGACGGCGACGGACGGGGCCGGGCGGGGGGTGGCCGAGGGGGCGGCGAGGGCGGCGCGCACGATCTCGAGCAGGCGGTTGGGGCTGACGCTGTTCTTGTTGAGGCACTGGATCGCCCCGGCGGCGCGGGCGGCGTCGATGAGCTTCTCGTCGAAGCTGTGGGAGAAGACGATGACGGGGATCTCGCCGCAATTGGGCAGGGTGCGGATGTGGCCGAGGAGCTCGACGCCATTCATGCCCGGCAGCATGAGGTCGAGCAGGATGAGGGCGGGCACGCTCGCGCGCAGGGCGGAGAGGGCGGAGGGGCCGTCGGCGGCCACCTCGACGACGAGACCCTCGGTCTCGAACTTCTTCTGGTAGACCTTCAGGATGAACTGGTCGTCGTCGATGATCAGGACCTTTTTCATGGCAAGGATGGGCGCGGGCGGAGCGGGGTGGGCGGGCAGGAGAGTGGCGGATACACGCTAGGCGCGGCGGTCAACCGGGCAACAGCTCGTTGAGGGCGGTGCGGGTGGCGGCGAGCACGCGCCGGGCTTCGGCGATGAGCTCGTGGGTGTGCTCGAGTTGCCCGGCCTCGATGGAGCGTTCCAGCCGGCGCATCACATTCTGGGCCTGCATCATGCCGCAGGTGGCGCAGGAGCCGGCGCCGGTGTGGGCGTGGCGGCGGGCCTCGGTGAGGTCGCCGGCGGCGAGGGTGCGCTCGAGTTCGGGCAGGAGCAGATCCATGCGCTCGAACAGCAGGGCGGCGATCTCGCGGGCGGTGTCGGCATCGCCGGAGCTGAGCTCGTCGATCCGGGAACGTTCGATCAACGGATTCTGCGCGGCGGCGGCCAGCATGGGGGCGCCGGCGGCGAGCGGGCCGGGTGGTTGGAAGCTCGGGACGAACTTCTGGAGGGACTCGCGCAGCCGGGTGTCGTTGATCGGCTTGGTCGCGTAGTCGTCGAAGCCGGCGGCGAGGCCGGCCTCGCGGTCGCCGGGCATGACCTTGGCGGTGATGGCGACGATGGGGAGGCGGCGGGTGGGCCGGCCAGCGGCGTGTTCGTCGTTCTCGTGGCGGCGGATCTCGCGCACGGTCTGCATGCCGTCCATGCGCGGCATCATGATGTCGAGGAAGAGCACGTCGCAGGGGTAGGCGGCGACCAGGGTGAGCGCTTCGACGCCGTTGGAGGCCAGCCGTACCTCGCAGCCGAGGCGCTCCAGATAGGTGCGCATGACCTTCTGGTTCACGAGGTCGTCGTCGGCGACGATGACGCGGGCCCGCGGCGGCGCGGCGGGGCGTGCGGGGGCAACCGGGGCCGGGTTGGCCGGCGCCGGTGCGGCGGTGTTGGCGGCCGGGATGGCGGGGCTGGCGGCAGGAGGGGGCGACAGGGCGGCGGTTCTCTGGGGCGCGGCGCGCGGGGGGCGGCACAGGCACTCCAGCAGGGTTTCGGGGAAGAGGGGTTTGAGGAGGATGTCGCAGTGCTCGAGGTTGTGTTTGGCCTCGGGCGGGCGGGCGGTGACGATGAGGCAGCGCGGGGGCGCCTTCTGTTGGTTGAGGGTGCGCAGCGCGGCGAGGCCGTTGGCGTGGGGCAGGTCGAAGTCGATGAGCGCGACCGAACAGCGCCCGCCGGACTCGAGCCAGGGCACGATATCCGGGGCATCAATGGTGCGGGGACGACCACCCCAGCGTGTGATCCAATTGCGCAGCACGCCGCCGAGGTTCGGGTTGTCCTCGACGATCAGGATGTCGCGGCCGTCGACCTTGATGTTCTTCTGGGTCCAGGTCGGGGGTTTCGAGCCGTTGACGGGCTCATACGGGAGTGCGAGGTGGAAAGTGCTGCCGTGGCCGGGCACGCTCTCGAACCAGAGGCGCCCCCCCATCAGGTCGGCGATGCGGCGGCTGGTCGCGAGGCCCAGTCCGGTGCCGCCGTAGAGGCTGGAGATGGAGGAGTCGGCCTGGCTGAAGGCCTTGAAAAGGTGGTCGTGTTTCTCCTGCGGGATGCCGATGCCGGTGTCGCGCACGGAGAAGCGCAGTTCGCCGACGTTGGGGTTGTCGGGAGAAGGTTCGAAGCCGGCGTGGAGGAAGACTTCGCCGCGGTCGGTGAACTTGAGGCCGTTGCTGAGCAGGTTGCCGAGGATCTGCCGCAGGCGCATGGGATCGGTCGTGATCTCGGCCGGAAGCATCGGGTCGAGGTCGCAGTAGAGATCGAGCCCTTTCTCCGCGGCGCGGGCGGCGTGGCCGCGGAGCAGTTCGTCGAGGAGGCTGCCGAGGTCGGTGGCTTGGGGGGTGATCTCGAGCTTGCCGGCCTCGATCTTGGCGAGATCGAGCAGTTCGTCGGTGAGCGTGATGACGCTCTCGGCACTTTCGACGACGGAGCGGGCGAGTTCCTGTTGTTGGGGCGTGAGGCCGGATTCGAGCAACAGGTTGGCCATGCCGAGCACGCCGTTCATGGGGACACGGATGTCGTGGCTGAGCGTGGAGACGAAATCGGAAGTCATGCGGGCCGCGTGCAAAGCGGCGTCGCGCTCGCGGGCGACGATCGCCTCCTGGCTCTTCTGCAGCGTGATGTCGCAGGGAAGCGCGAGCACGGTGCCGGACGGCAAGGTCGCCAAGCGCCAGTTGATCCAGAACTCGCCGACTTGGCAGTCGCAACTCTCGTCGGCGGTGTGGTTGCGGGAGCATTGGCGGATCCGTTCGACCAGATCGGTCGTCGTGGCCTCATCCGAGGAGAGGTTGCGGCTGGAGAAGAACTTGTCGGCGAGCGCGTTGGCGGCGGTCCAACGACCGTCGGCGCCGGCGAGCGCTCCGGGGAAGGGGAGGCGTTCGAGCGCCTTGGCCGCAGGCTCCGGAGCGGTGGCGCTGCGCGCCAGCCAGAAGCGGTGGCCGAACCAGCCCAACGCGAGGCCGGCGGCCAGTGCGAGCAGACCGAGCCCGAGGAACAGCGCGAGGCCGCCGGAAGTTGTTTGGGCGGCGAAAAGTGGGGAGTGGGAGAGGGAGAGTGATACGATCATGCGCGCCTGACTCGTTTTACTCGGCCGAAATAGGGTTTCCTCAAGGGGGGAAACGTGGCGTTGCGCAGAAAAAACAGGACTGGGCGGTTTGGCAATCCAATGACCGCGCGGTTGTTGCGACGGCCGCTCCCGCTATCCGCGGAGTCGACACGCGGGGCCGAAGGCGCCAAGTTCGCCGCATGCTCATCGTCCATGTCCACGTGCAGGTGAAACCCGACTGCGTCGAGGCCTTCCAGACGGCGAGCCTGGCCAACGCGCGCGCCAGCGTGCAGGAGCCGGGCATCGCCCGCTTCGATGTGTGCCAGCAGGCGGACGATCCGACGCGGTTCGTTCTGGTCGAGGTCTATCGCGACACCGCCGCGCCGGCCGCGCACAAGGAGACGGCGCACTACGCCGCGTGGCGCGATGCCGTGGCGCCGATGATGGCCGCGCCGCGCACGAGTGTGAAGTTTGCCAACCGTTTCCCCGACGATGCCGGCTGGTGAGGGCAACGGAGACGGGGGCGCGGTGCCGGAGCCGCAGGTGCCGGCGCGCTTCGAGTTCGCCACGGCGCAACGGATCGTGTTCGGCGCCGGGGTGCGGCGGGAACTGCCGGCGCTCGTCACCGGTTTCGGCCGACGGGTGCTTTTCGTGGGCGGAGCGGATCCGCGGCGCCACGGCGAACTGCTGGCGGCGCTCGCCGCCGCGGCCCAAGCCATGGAGGTGTTCGGCGTGGCCGGCGAGCCGACGGTGGCCGTGGTGGAGGAGGGGGCGCGGTGTGCGCGCGCGACCGGTTGCACCGTGGTGGTGGCGGTGGGCGGCGGCAGTGCGCTCGACGCCGGCAAGGCGATCGCGGCGCTGGCGACCAACCCGGGCGCGGCGCTCGACTATCTCGAGGTCGTCGGCCTCGGCCGGGCGCTGCCGGAGACCCCGTTGCCGTTCCTCGCCGTGCCGACCACGGCCGGCACCGGGGCGGAGGCGACGCGCAACGCCGTGCTGGCGGTGCCGGAGGCGCGGGTGAAGGTGAGCCTGCGCAGCGCGGCGATGTTGCCGCGCGTCGCGCTGGTCGACCCGGAACTGGCGCTCGGGTTGCCGGCGGCGGTCACGGCCGCCACGGGGATGGATGCGCTCACGCAACTGATCGAACCGTACCTTTCGTGTCGCGCCAACCCGATGACGGATGCGCTCTGCCGCGAGAGCATCGGGCGGGTGGCGCGGGCGCTGCCGCGGGCGGTCGCCGCCCCCGACGACCTGGCGGCGCGCAGCGACCTGGCGCTGGGCGCGTTGCACAGCGGGATGGCGCTGGCCAATGCCGGGCTGGGCGCGGTGCACGGTTTTGCCGCGCCGATCGGCGGGCTGTTCCCCGCGCCGCACGGTGCGGTGTGCGCGGTGCTGCTCGCGCCGGTTCTGCGGGCGAATCTGGCGG
>JAEWNN010000152.1 GCA_023457035.1 Verrucomicrobiota bacterium | reverse complement strand
CCGACGCCGGCGCCGCCGAACGCGCCGACCTTGCCGCCCTTGATGAAGGGGCAGATGAGGTCGATGACCTTGATGCCCGTCTCCAGAATCTTGGGCTTCGTTTCCTGGTCGACGAGCGGCGGGGCGGAGCGGTGGATCGGGGACAGCTTGTCGTACTTCACCGGACCGCGCCCGTCGACCGGGTCGCCGGTGACGTTGAAGATGCGGCCGAGCACACCATCGCCGACCGGGACCGAGATCGCGGAGCCGGTGTCGAGCACGTCGGTGCCGCGCACCAGGCCCTCGGTGGAGGTCATGGCCACGGCGCGTACGAGCCCTTCGCCCAGGTGCTGCTGCACCTCGAGCACGAGCTTCGTGGGCTTGCCCTGAAGCTGGTAGTTGATCTCGAGGGCTTGGAGAATCGGCGGAACGCTGCCGGCGGGGAACTGCACGTCGACGACGGCGCCGATGACCTGGGTGATCTTGCCTTTGTTCATGAGCGGGAAACGGGTGGCGGTGTTGAAAGTTTGGAGCCGGAGACGACGGCGGGGGCTCAGGCGGACTGGGCCATCTGGGAGGCGGAGATCTCGAGGATCTCGGCGGTGATGCCGGCCTGGCGGGCCTTGTTGTATTCGAGGGTGAGACCGTCGAGGAGCTTGGTGGCGTTGTCCTTGGCGGTCTTCATCGCGACCATGCGGGCGCTGTGCTCGGAGGCGCGGGCGGAGAGCACGAGCTGGTAGAGCAGGCGGTTGACGTAGAAGGGGAGCAAGGCCTCGAGCACCTGGCGCGGATCGGGCTCGAAGAGCATCTCGCGGTCGTCGGGGCGCGGGGCGACGCCGGTCTCGGCGTGGAGGTGCGCGAGGAAGTCCTTCACGTTGGCGAGCGGGAGCACCGGGCGGGTGACCGGCTCCTGCACCAGCGTATTCTTGAAGCGGGGATAGATGACCTCGATGGTGTCGATCTCGCCCCCGAGATACTGCTTCACCATGAACTCGACGACCGGGCGGACCTCGGCGAACGGCGTGCGGTCGCTCACGGAAAAGTCGGCGAGGAGGTCGCGTTTGGCGCGGGCGAGGAACTGCGTGCCCTTGCGGCCGAGGGCGACGAACTTCGCCGGCGTCCTGATCTCGGAGACGAGGCGGAAGAGGTTGCCGTTGAGCGGGCCGCAGAGGCCCTTGTCGGTCGTGAGCAGCAGGATGCCACGGGTCTTCACCTCGCGCGCGGCGAGGAAGGGATGCTGCGACTCCTCGACGCGCGAGGCGACGGCGGCGAGCATATCGGCCAGCAGCTGCGCGTAGGGCCGGCCGGCGAGCGCGGCCTGCTGCGCCTTCTTCATCTTCGACGCCGCGACCAGCTCCATCGCCTTGGTGATCTGGCGGGTGTTCTTGACGGACTTGATGCGGCGGCGGATGTCGCGAGTGGAGGCCATTGCGGAAAGAATCGAGCCGTAGGTAGCGGTTGGTGAGCGGAGAGGAGGCGGTCGGCGCTTCGTGGGTCTGCGCGCTACTCGATGCCGGCTACTGGGGTTCTCAGGCGGTGAAGGTCTTCTTCCATTCCTCGACGGCCGGTTTGAGCTCGGCGGCCAGGGCGTCGGAAATGACCTTCTCCTTGGCAAGCTTGGCGAGGGTGTCGGCGCGGCGGGCGGTGAGGAAATCGCGGAGGCTCGCGGACGCCTCGACGATCTTGGCGACCGGCACGGCATCGAAGGCGTTGTTCTGCATCGCCCAGAGCACGGCGGCCTGCAGCTCGATCGGGAGCGGATCGAACTGCGGCTGCTTGAAGAGCTCGGTGATGCGGGAGCCGCGATCGAGCTGGGCCTTGGTGCGGGCGTCGAGGTCGGAGCCGAACTGGGCGAAGGCGGCGAGTTCGCGGAACTGGGCGAGCTCGCCCTTGATCTTGCCGGCGACCTGTTTGGTCATCTTCAGCTGCGCGGCGGAACCGACGCGCGAGACGGAGAGGCCGACCGAAACGGCGGGCCGCTGGCCCTGGTTGAAGAGATCGGTCTCGAGATAGATCTGACCGTCGGTGATGGAGATGACGTTGGTCGGGATGTAGGCGGAGACGTCGCCGGCCTGCGTCTCGATGATCGGGAGCGCGGTGAGCGAACCGCCGCCATTCTTCTCGTCGACGCGGGCGGAACGCTCGAGGAGGCGGGAGTGGAGGTAGAAAACGTCGCCCGGGTACGCCTCGCGGCCGGAGGGACGCTTGAGGACCAAGGAGATCTGCCGGTAGGCGACGGCGTGCTTGGAGAGATCGTCGTAGACGATGAGTGCGTCCTGGTTGTTCGCCATGAACCACTCGCCCATCGCAGCGCCGGAGTACGGGGCGATGTACTGGTTGGCGGCGTTGTCGGAGGCGGGGGCCGAGACGATGATGGTGTAGTCCATCGCGCCGGCCTCCTCGAGCACACCGATGGTGCGCGCCACGTTGGAGTTCTTCTGCCCGACAGCGACGTAGATCGAATACACCGGGCGGAACGCCGGGTCGCCCGAGGCGAGACCGGCCTTGTTGATGCGCGACTGGTTGATGATGGTGTCGATGGCGATGGCCGTCTTGCCGGTGCCGCGGTCGCCGATGATGAGTTCGCGTTGGCCGCGGCCGATCGGGATCATCGAGTCGATCGACATGATGCCGGTGAGCAGCGGCTGGCTGACGGATTTGCGGGCGATGATGCCGGGCGCGATCTTCTCGACGGGGTAGAATTCCTTGGCGTCGATCGGGCCCTTGCCGTCGATCGGGCGGCCGAGAGCATCGACCACGCGGCCGAGGAGGGCCTTGCCGGCGGGAACGGAGAGCAGTCGTCCCGTGGTCTGGCACTCATCGCCCTCCTTCAGCTTCGAAACGTCGCCGAGCAACACGCAGCCGACCTCGTCTTCCTCGAGGTTGAGAGCGATGCCGATGACATCGCCGGGGAACTGGACCATCTCGTTATACATGACGTCCGAGAGGCCGTCGACCTTGGCGACACCGTCGGCGAGGGTGCGGATATGGCCGACGTTCTTCTTGACCGTCTTGGTCTGGAGTTTGGCGATCTGCTGCTCGATTTGTTCGATGACGGAGCTCATGGGGCGCGTGCGCTAAGGGAGAAGAGGAAGTGGGAAGGGAAAAGGAGGGACGAGGGTCCAGGTCAGGCAGTAGCCACGGCAAGGGAGTCGAGCTGGACGGCGATGGAGCGATCGAAGACATCGTCGCCGATGCTGATGCGCAGACCGGCGATGAGGGCAGGATTCTCGACCGCAGTCGCGGAGAGGGGGCGGCGGTAGAGTTTGGAGAGTTCGGCGAGGATCGAGGGGATGGCACCGCTGGCGAGCTCGCCGGCAAACTCGATGCGGGCGCGGCCGCGGTTGAACTCCCGCACAACGAGCCGGTGGTATTCGCGCAGGATGGCGGCGGCATGGGCCGGCGGCTTCTGCGCGAACCAAGTGAGGACATCGCCCACGCGCGCCTCGGCGAGCTGGCCGTTCTCAAGACTGAGCGCGAGGAGGAGCTTGGCGGTGGCGCGGACTTTCTTGGGTGCGGGCATCGTTACGCGGGGCTAGGCGGAAGGCAGAAGATAGAATGAAGAAGCGGCGGAGGGCCGAGGGCGTGAGGGGCGGCGGACTCGCGGGCTGGTTCTGCGTTCCTCGTTGGTCAGACGCCGGTGAGTTCGCGGGTGGCGCTCTGCGTGTAGCGGGACTTCTCGTCGGGCGAGAGCTCCTTGGTGAGGACCTTGCCGGCGGTGAGGGTGACGAGGCGGGCGATCTCGCCGCGGACCTCGGCGATCATCTTGCCGCGCTCGAGCTCGATGGCCTGCTGGGCCTTGGCGAGCATGGTAGCGGCCTGGGCGGCGGTATCCTGGGCCTGGCGATCGGCAAGCTCCTTGGCGGTCTTGCGGGCGTCGGTCACGATGCCCTGCGCCTCGGTGGCGGCCTTGCGGAGGATCTCCTCGCTGTGCTGGTTGGCCTGCTCGAGCTTGGCCTTCATCTCCTCGGCGTACTTCAGGCCGGATTCGATCTTCTGCTGCCGCTCGTCCATCGTGGCGAGGACGGGCTTGATGCCCCAGCGGTAGAGCACGAAGGAGAGGATCGCGAAGCTGACGACCTGCATCGCGACATAGTTGAGCGAGAGGCCGAAATGCTCGGCCAGCTGACCGAACTGCTCGGCCAGCCCGCCGGACGCGGCCGCATGCTGGGCGGCGGCAGGGACTTCGGCCGAGGCGAGGAGATTGAGGAGCATGGCGAGGAGGAAAGGGGCGATGCACCGCGCGGGGCAGTGCATCCGGGATGCGGGGAAGGGCTCAGGCCGACTTGGCGATGAGCAGCGCGAGCAGACCGAGGCCTTCGGCAAGCGCCATGGCCAGGATCGACTGGACGAGGATCTTGCCGGAGGCGCCGGGATTGCGGCCGACGGATTCGCAAGCTTTGACGCCGATGAGGCCGACGCCGATGGCGGCGCCGAAGACGCCGGCCGCGCTGGCGAGATTGCCAGTGATTTCTGCGAGGATGGTGGTCATGTGGTGGTGGACTTGGTTGGTTGTTACGTCCGGCTGTCCGCACATCTAT
>JAEWNN010000151.1 GCA_023457035.1 Verrucomicrobiota bacterium | reverse complement strand
GGACGCTGGCGGCGGCGGGGCTGGTCGACGCGCCCGAGGCGCTGCCGGTGGTGGAGCGCTGGGAGCGCCGATGGCGCGCCGCCGGCTACGACTGGAAGGGCGCGCTGGTCGCGGCGCGCTACGGCGCGGCGCGGGCGATCGTGCACGAGGTCGTGCACACGGCGAAGGTGCGATCCGGTCCCACGCCCACCGACCGCATCGACGCGGTGGTCGTGCACCCGGTCTGGGGCTGGGTGACGCTCGCCGCGGTGCTCGCGGTGGTGTTCCTCTCGATCTTCACGTTGGCCGAGTATCCGATGGGCTGGATCGATGCCGGCGTCTCGTGGCTGGCCGGGGCGGTGCGCGGGGCGATGCCGCCCGGCGATCTGCGCGATCTGCTGGCCGACGGGGTGATCGCCGGGGTGGGCGGCATCGTGGTGTTCCTGCCCCAGATCCTGATCCTGTTCTTCTTCATCGGGCTGTTGGAGCAAACCGGTTACATGGCGCGTGCGGCGTTCCTGATGGACCGGTGGATGAGCAAGGTGGGGCTGGACGGGAAGTCGTTCATCCCGCTGCTCGGCTCCTACGCGTGCGCGATCCCGGGCATCATGGCCACGCGCACGATCGAGTCGGCCCGGGACCGGTTGGCGACGATCCTGGTGGCGCCGCTGATGACGTGCTCGGCCCGTCTGCCCGTGTACCTGCTGCTCATCGCGGCGATCGTACCCGACGAGCGCGTGCCGGTGCTGACGAAGATCGGGCTGATGTTCACGCTGTTCGCACTCGGCACGGGAGCGGCGTTCGGCTTCGCGAAACTGTTCAAGGGCACGCTGCTGCGGGGCGAGCAGCCGATGATGATCCTCGAGTTGCCGAAGTACCACCTGCCGTCGCTGCGGTCGGTCGGTTTGCACATGCTCGAGCGCGCGTCGCTGTTTCTGCGCAAGGCCGGCACGGTGATCCTCGCGATCTCGATCGTGTTGTGGGCGCTGACGACCTTCCCGCGGGTGCCCGGAGCGATGCCGGCCGAGCAGGTGGCGCACAGCTACGCCGGGCAGATCGGGCAGGCGATCGAGCCGGTGATCAAACCGCTCGGCTTCGACTGGCAGATCGGGGTGGGGCTGGTCACTTCGTTTGCCGCGCGCGAGGTCTTCGTCAGTTCGATGGCGGTGATCTTCAACGTCGACGAGAACCAGGAGGACGCCACGGTGCCGCTGCGGCAGGCCTTGCTCGCCGCGCGCTGGCCCGACGGGCGCCCGCTCTTCACTCCCCTGGTGTGTTTCACCCTGATGGTGTTCTATGTGTTCGCGCTGCAATGCGTGAGCACGATCGTGGTGGTGCGGCGCGAGACGGGTTCGTGGAGATGGCCGCTGTTCCAGCTCGCCTACATGACGACGACTGCGTGGGTGGTGTGTTTTGCCGTGCGGCAGATCGGTCTGTTGC
Organism: Verrucomicrobiota bacterium; assembly: GCA_023457035.1. Classification (GTDB taxonomy): domain Bacteria; phylum Verrucomicrobiota; class Verrucomicrobiia; order Opitutales; family Opitutaceae; genus CAJCBL01. Next base: position 5,405 of record JAEWNN010000151.1, on the reverse strand, counting down.
TCGGCTTCGAGTGAGCGGCGGCGACGGAGTCCAGACGACAGAAGGCAACGAAGGAAACCCAGGACGGAGACAACGAATCCATGAACGAAACCGCACAGACGATCGTCGCGCTCGGGTTGGTGGCGGCGGCGCTGGGTTTCCTGCTATGGCGGGGATTGCGGCGGCGCGGGAGCGTGTGCGAGGGCTGCGGCTGCGGCCAGGGTGCGTTGAAGAAACCACGACACTAAAAAACCGGCGACAGTCGTCGCCGGTCGGAAAGCGCAGGGGCGCCGGGGGGGGGCGCGCGGCTCAGTTGTTGGCTGCCGGTGGCGGCTGGGTGCCGGAGGGCTTGCTGGCCGGGGGCGGGGTCTTCGGCTGTTCCTCGATGGATTGGCGGATGTCGTTCTCGGCCTCCTTGGCGGCCTTCTTGAACTCCTGGATCGATTTGCCGAGGCCGCGGGCGAGGTCGGGCAGGCGCTTCGCGCCGAAGAGCAGCAGGACGATCACCAGGATGACGATCAGCTCGGTGGTGCCGAGGTTCAGGAAGGCGAGCGCGGGAGGGGAGGCGACCATGGGGCGCAAGCTAAGCTCGAAGCATGCCGAGTAAAGGGGGAAACCCGAAAGGGTCGGGCCACTACTTGGCGAGCCGCTCCAGGATGGCGACGAACTGCTGCAGCAGCGGCGAGCGGTCGCGCGCGTTCCAGGCCGCGCAGATGTCGATCGGATCGCAATCGGTGGCGAGGATCGTGACGGCCGGATGCTCCCGGGTGAGCGCGATGCGCGGCGCCAGGGCGATGCCCATCCCGGCGGCGACCAGGCCGATGATCGCCTGTTGCTGGTTGGCCGTGGCTCGGCTGAACCGGGGCGTGAAGCCGGCGTTGCGGCAGAGTTGCTGGAGGAAGGCGCGGTAGCTGTTGTCCGGCGTGTCGACGCTGATCCATTCGGCGTCGCCCAGCTCGGCCAGAGCGACCTGCTTGCGCCCGGCGAACGGGTGCTCCGAGGGAACGAGAACGACGATTTCGGTGTGCTGGATCAGGCGGGTGGTCAACTGCTGGTCGGGCCCGAGGAAGCCGGAGGCGATGAAGCCGAGGTGGATTCTGCGGGCGTGGAGCGCGGCGAGCTGGTCGGCCATCGGGAGGTCGCGCAACGCGACCTCCACGCCCGGATAGCGTTTGCGGTATTCGACGACCGCGCGGGAAACCAAGTTGGAGGAGAGTCGCCAGTCGTGGGCGATGCGCAGCTCGCCGGCGGCGCCGGTTCCGACCTCGCGGACGGCATGGGTGGCGAGAGCGACCTGTTCGAGGATTCGGCGGGCGTGATCGAGGAAGAGCCGGCCGGCGTCGGTGAGGAGGACGCGCTGGCGGTTGCGGTCGAGGAGCTCGGTGCCGAGCTCGTGCTCGAGCGCTTGGATCTGGCGGCTGAGGGCGGGCTGCGCGACGCGCAACTTCTCGGCGGCGCGCGTGAAATTGAGGGCCTCCGCAACGGCGACGAAGTAGCGCAGGTGGCGGAGTTCCATTTGCCGCAGGATAGCGGGTGCGGCGGCGGAACGACAAGTGCGTGCTTGCGGCCGGACGGCCGGAGGCAGCACAGCCGCACGGGCCGGGGCCCGTGCGGCTGTGAGTGGAGCGCGTGCGAGCGCCGGCTATTTCCGGGACGCGGGCTCCTCGGTGCCGCCGCCGCCGAGTGCGGCGTAGAGCTGCACGCGGCTGACAAGCGCGGCCAGACGGACGGAGACCAGGCCCTGCTGCGCGGCGAACAGCGAGCGCTGCGCATCGAGCGAGACGAGGTAGCTGTCGACGCCCTTCTCAAAACGCGCGGTGGCGAGGCGGTTGGTCTCGGCGAGCGCCTCGACGAGGCGTTGCTGCGCGGCGAGCTGTTCGCCGACGGTGGCGCGGGAGGCGAGGGCATCGGCGACCTCGCGGAACGCGCTCTGGATCGCCTTCTCGTACTGGGCGACGGCGAGCTCGCGTTGCACCTTGGCTGCGCGGTGGGCGGTCCAGGTGCGGGCGTCGAAGATCGGCATGCTGGCGCTGGGCAGGAAGCTCCAGGTGCCGGTGCCGCCCTCGAACAGGCCGTTGAGCTCGCGGCTGGCCGAGCCGATCGTGCCGGTGAGAGCGATACGCGGGAAGAACGCGGCACGGGCGGCGCCGAGGTCGGCGTTGGCGGCCTTCAGCGTGGCCTCGGCCTGCATGACGTCGGGCCGGCCGAGGAGCACGTCGGAGGGCAGACCGGCGGCGATCTCCTCAAAATCGGCGACCTGGGCGAGGCCGCTCGGTAACAGGTCGGCGGGTACGGAGGTGCCGGCGAGGAGGTTGAGGGCATTGGCGGCCTGGGCGGCGGTGCGGGTGTACTGGGCGACGCTGGCGCGGCCGGTCTCGAGCGGCGTCTGCGCTTGGCGCAGGTCGAGTTCGGTGGCGACGCCGGCCTCGTACTGGCGGCGGACGAGGCGGTAGGAGTCCTCCTGCGCGCGCAGCGTGCTCTGCGCGAGGGCGAGGGCGTCGCGGTTGGCGGCGAGGTTGAGGTAGGCGGCGACGGTGTTGGAGACGAGGAGCGTCTGCGCGCTGCGGCGGGCTTCCTTGGTCGCCTGGTATTTCTGCCAGGCTTCCTGGTTGAGGCTGCGCACGCGGCCGAAGAAATCGACCTCCCAGGAGAGGACACCGAGGCTGGTGCTGTAGCTCTCGGTGGTGCGGGCGCGACCGGCCTCGGTGAGATCGGCGGAGGCGCGCTGCTTGCCGCCGCTGCCCTGGGCCGTGATCGACGGGAAGAGCGAGTCGCGCTGGATGCCGTAGAGGGCGCGGGCGAGCTCGACGTTGAGGGCCGCGGCGCGGAGGTCGCGGTTGTTCCGGAGCGCGAGCTCGACGACTTGGCGGAGCCTGGTGTCGGCGATGAAGTCGCGCCAGGCGAGGGCGGTGGCCGCGGGAGCCGCGGCGGGCTGTCCCTGGGCGGTGGCGACGCCGGCGGGCCACTGGGCGGGGACGGGGGCGGCGGGCCGGCGGTAGCGCGGCTCCATGGTGCAGCCGGCGGCGCCGAGGACGAGGCCGCCGAGCAGGAGGAGGGAAGGACGTTTCATGGGTTTCGATGCCCGGTAGAGGGTGTGGCGGCTTATTTGGCGGCGGGCTGCGGTTTCTTGCCGCCGAAGGTTTTCTCGACGAGCACGTAGAACAGCGGGGCGAACACGACGACGAGCACGGTGCCGGTGACCATGCCGCCGAGGACGGAGGTGCCGATGGCCTTCATGGCGCCGGCGCCGGCGCCGGCGGCGATGGCCAGCGGGACGACGCCGAGGCCGAAGGCCAGCGAGGTCATGATGATCGGGCGGAAGCGGAGCTTGGCCGCTTCGAGCGTGGCCTCGATCAGGCCCATGCCCTCCTCGTAACGCGCCTTGGCGAACTGGACGATGAGGATGGCGTTCTTGGTGGTGAGACCGAGCGTGGTGAGCAGGCCGATCTGGAAGTAGACGTCGTTGGAGAGCCCGCGCATCGAGGAAGCGATGACGCCGCCCAGCGCGCCGAGGGGCAGCGCGAGCAGGATCGAGACCGGGATGGGCCAGCTCTCGTAGAGGGCGGCCATGCACAGGAAGACGACGAAGATCGAGAAGGCGTAGAGCAGACCGGTCTGCGAGGAGGACTGGCGTTCCTGGAAGGAGAGGCCGGTCCAGTCGTAGCCGATGCCCTGCGGTAGCTTGGCGCAGATCTCCTCGAGGGCCTGCATGGCCTCGCCGGAGCTGCGGCCGGGAGCGGGTTGCGCCCAGATGTTCATCGACGAGAAACCGTTGAAGCGCTCGAGGCGGGGCGAGCCGCTGGCCCAGCGCAGGGAGGCGAAGGAGGAGAAGGGCACCATCTTGCCGTCGTTGGCGCGCACGTGGATCTTCTCGAGATCGGCGGGGCCGCTGCGGAAGGGGGCGTCGGACTGGACGAAGACGCGCTTCACGCGGGCGTTCTTGACGAAGTTGTTCACGTAGGCGGAGCCGAGGGAGGCGGAGAGGGTGGAATGGATCGAGCTGAGCGGCAGGCCGAGGGCGCCGACCTTGTCCCAGTCGATGTCGATGCGGAGCTGGGTGGTGTCCTCCATGCCGTTGGGGCGGACGCTGGCCAGGCGCGGGTCCTTCATCGCCATGCCGAGAAGCTGGTTACGGGCGGCGGTGAGCCCCTCGTGGCCGAGGCCGCCGCGGTCGAGCAGCTGGAAGTCGACGCCCTGGGCGTTGCCCAGCTCGGTGACGGCGGGCGGGGCGAAGGCGTAGATGATGCGGTCGCGCTTGGTGGCGAAGGCGCCCATGATGCGCCGGGCGATGGCGCCGGCCTTCTGGTCGGCGCGCTGGCGCAGCTCCCAGTCCTTGAGCTTCACGAAGACCATGCCGTTGTTCTGGGCGGTGCCGGAGAAGCCCATGCCGACGATCATCATGCAGGCCTCGACGGAGTCCTTTTCCTGCTCGGAGACGTAGCGCTGGAGGTCGACGGCGGCGGCCTTGGTCTGCTCCATGGTGGCGCCGGTGGGCATCATGATCTGGCACATGAGGATGCCCTGGTCCTCGTCGGGGAGGTAGCTGGTGGGCATGCGCATGAAGAGCAAGCCGAGCACGCCGACGATCGCGACGAACACCGCGACGTAGCGGAGCTTGCGGTGGAGGACGTTGCCGACGAGACGCATGTAGGCATCGCGGAGGCGGAAGAAGGCGCGGTCGAACCAGAGGAAGAACGGGCGCAGGAACCAGACGGCACCCTCGGCGGCCTCGTGGCCCTTGACCACCGGCTTGAGCATGGTGGCGCAGAGCACTGGCGTGAGGATCAACGCGACAACGACCGAGAGCAGCATGGCCGCGGCGATGGTGACGGAGAACTGGCGGTAGATGATGCCGGTGGAGCCGCCGAAGAACGCCATCGGCATGAAGACGGCCGAGAGAACCAGGCCGATGCCGATGAGGGCCGGCGTGATCTGGTCCATGGATTTGGCGGTCGCCGCCATGGGCGAGAGGCCCTCCTCGGACATGATGCGTTCGACGTTCTCGACGACGACGATGGCGTCGTCGACGAGCAGACCGATCGCCAGCACCATGGCGAACATGGTGAGCATGTTGATCGAGTAGCCGCAGAGCATGAGCACGGCGAAGGTGCCCAGGAGCACGACCGGCACCGCGATGGTCGGGATCAACGTGGCGCGCATGTTGCCCATGAACAGCCACATGACGAGGAAGACGAGGACCACGGCCTCGAAGAGCGTCTTGACCACCTCGTGGATGGCCACCTTCACGAACGGAGTCGTGTCGTACGGATACACGACCTTCATGCCGGCGGGAAAGTACTGGCTCATCTCGGCGAGCTTGGCCTTCACGGCGTTGGCGGTGTCGAGGGCGTTGGCGCCCGGCGCCTGGCGGATGGCCATGCCGGCCGAGGGTTTGCCGTTGAAGAAGACCTCGACGCTGTAGAACT
>JAEWNN010000150.1 GCA_023457035.1 Verrucomicrobiota bacterium | reverse complement strand
TACGACACCGCGACGCCGGTGCGCATTCGTATTGCTGGATCCACGCCGTACACGAAGGCGCGGGTCTTTGCGTTCGACTCGGCCAGTGCCGCGCTCACGGAGCGCGCGCCGGTTGCGAGCATCACCGGCAACGACTTCACCTACACGCTGCCCGCGCTCACCGCCGCCCACTTTGTCCTCGAGTCCGCGCCGCTGGAGGCGTGGCGGCAGCAGCATTTCGGCACCACCGCCGGCGCCGGTGCGGCGGCCGACCCCGCCGACCCCGATCTCGACGGGCGCTGCAATCTCCTCGAGTACGCGCTCGGAACGGTGCCCACCACGGCGAACGACGGCGATCCGGTCTTGGCGGGCCAGGTGACCGACGGCACCGGCACGCACCTCACGCTGACCTTCGACCGCATCGCCGATCCGGCGCTCACCTACACGGTCGAGGCGAGCGACGACCTTGTGGTGTGGGCCCCGATCTGGACGAGCACCGGGGCGCAGAACGTGGCCGGGGCGGTGGTCGCGACCGACAGCGAGGTGCTGGCGAACCATCCGCGCCGCTTCCTGCGGCTCAGGGTGAGCTACTGAGCGGCGGCTTGCAGGTTTCCGTCCTCGGACGGGCGCATCTCCCGCGTGGCTTCGGGGCCCGCCGGCGACGTCGCCGCCCGAGCGGTTGGCCTCGGGAGTAACGAGGCAAGCGGCGCGGCCCTCACGCTGTCGCGCCGATCGTTTCGGTTGTAGGGGCTGAGCTTGCTCAGCCCGGTGGCCGTCGCTCTTGCCGAGCGGTGCGAGCGAGCTCGCACCCTACGATTGCATGACCACGGCTCAGGTCCGGCGCTGTCGCCACATTTCCATCGAGTACAGCGCCAGCGCGGCCCAGATGAAAACGAAGGAGAGCAGGCGCGCCGGGGCGAGCGGTTCGCGGTAGAGGAAGGCGCCGAGCAGGAAGTTGAGCGAGGGCACGAGGTACTGCAGCAGGCCGATCGTGGTCAGCGGCAGGCGGCGCGCGCCGGCGGCGAAGAGCAGCAACGGCACCGCAGTGACGACACCCGAGCTGAGCACGCCGACCTGCTCCCACGCGCTGGCGTGGCCGAGCGCGCCGGCGTCGCGCGCGGCAAGGAGGATCAGATATGCGGCGGCGACGGGGGCGAGCAACGCAGTCTCCACGGTGAGGCCGGCGAGCGAGCCCAGCGCCGAGCGTTTGCGGAGGAATCCGTAGAGGACCCAGCTCACGGCGAGCGTGAGCGCGACCCATGGCATGCCGCCGACGCCGCGGAACTGCAGCGCCACGCCGGCCGTGGCCAGCGCGATCGCCCACCACTGGCGGGCGTGGAGCCGCTCGCCGAGAAAGAGCATTCCCAACGCGACCTGGCCGAGCGGCACGAGGAAATAGCCGAGGCTCGCCTCGAGCACGCGGTCGTGGTTGATCCCCCAGACGTACGTCAGCCAGTTGACGGTGAGCAGCACGCCGCTGGCGGCATGCAGGAGCAGGATACGTGGCGAGCGCAGGGCGGGGCGGATCTCCGCCCAGCCACCGAGGGCGACGGCAACCGCGGCGACGAAAGCGAGCGACCAGACGATGCGGTGCGCGATCAGCTCGCTGGCGGCGATGGCGTGCAACGGCCGCCAGAACAGCGGAAACAGCCCCCAGGTCACGTAGGCGACCGTGGCCTGGGCGATGCCGCGGCTGGTCGGCGAGGACGGCGGGCGAGGCTTCATCATGCTCTTGAGTCTACGGCACAATCCGGCGGCGACCGCGGCAACCGCCGGTGCGTGAGGCGGACCCCGTGGCGGCAGGCGGGGCGCCGCGCGTTACTCGCGGACCAGTTCCACGAACCACACGTCGTTCTCGCGCAGCGGCAGCGAACGGGTGAGCCGGCCATCGGTCCCGATCTCCACGCGTTCGGTGATCTCGGGCCGGGCGGCGGTCTGCTCGCGCAGCGTGGCGACTTGGGCGCGGGTGAGTTGGGCGGGGGCGCCGAGGTCGCGGTAGGCGGACTGCACGTCGTTGGCGCGGTAGCCGACCTTTGTGGCCTTGAGCGTGTAGGCTCCGCGGGCCAGGCCGCCGAGCCGGAGTTCGACGGCGCCCTTGGCCTTCGCGGGCAGGTCCTGCACGTAGTACTCCTGGTTGATGATCGAGGGGCCGGGGTGCGTGATCGTGAAGTCCCACACGAGGGCCTGCACGCCGCCCTTGGCATCGGTGCAGACGAAGGACTCGGCGTCGGTGGTCTTCAGCTCGGTGTCGCCGAGCCGGTTGAGGAACTGGTACGCGAAATAGGCGGGCTTGGGCAGGTCCTGGTAGTTGAGCAGGCCGAAGCCGCCGTGGAACGGCGTCAGGCGCGGGCCGGCCTCCTCGAAGATGTCGGTGAACGTCCAGTACGACATCGAGGTCGCCGCGGCGCCGTTGTGCTTCATCTTGTCGAGGATGAAGGCGGCGCTGTGGTAGCTGTCGTGGATCGGGTCGGAGGGCGTGTAGGAGGCGCTCCACTCGGTGTAGTGCAGCTCGGCGGTGGCGAAGGGCGACTGGTCGATCTTCGCGCGCACGGCGTGCACGGAGCGGGTGATGGCGTCGCGGTCGGGCGAGAGCACGGTGCCGGCGTTGCCGGTCTCGTCGAGGTAGCCGCTCATCGTGGCGTACTCGTGGGTGCTGACGAAGTCCAAGGGTGCCTGCTCCCGGGCGCAGAAGGCGAGCGTCTCCTCGATCCAGCCGCTGCCGGCGGTGGCCGGGCCGCCCACGCGATAGGTGGCGTCGACGGATTTCACGGCGCGCGCGGTGGTGGCGTAGAGCTTGTAGTATTCGGCTTGGGCGGTCGGGAGGAACTCCTCGTAGGTCTTGCCGCCGGTGGTGCCCATCCAGAACCCGGTGAGGTTGGGCTCGTTCCAGACCTCGAAGTACCAGCTGCGCACCTCGTCGGCGCCGTAGCGCTCGGTGCAGTGGCGGACGAAGGCCGCGACGAACGCCTCCCACTTCGCGTAGTCCTTCGGCGGGGTGACGTTGGCCCGGTACCAGAAGAGCGTGTGCGGGCCGCTCGCCAGCGCGCCGGGCATGAAGCCGAGCTCGACGAAGGGTTTCATCCCGATGGAGAGCAGGAAGTCGAAGAGCTCGTCGACGTACTGCCAGTTGTAGAGGGCGCGGCCCTGCTTGTCCTCCTGATACACACCCATGTCGTCGCAGAACAGGCCGTGGAACCGGAGGTAGCGGAACCCGCAGTCGGCGCGCACCTGCCGGAGTTGGCGCTGCCAGTCGGCGCGCAGGCCCTCGTTGGCGCGGCCGGCGCCGACGCAGAAGTTGTGCATCCGGTTCATCGGCCCGGCGGGGGCGGCGAGATCGGCGGCGACGATGCGCGCGGGCTCGGGCGTCCGGGCGAGGACGCCCGCTGCGGCGAGCGAGAGAACCAGAAGGAGAAGGCGTTGGCTCATGGGGTGTGGGCCTGAACGTGCTGCCGCCGCCGCCGCCGAGGCAACGGGGAAGTTGCCCCCGGGCGGTGGACTCCCCGTTGGTGGCGGGCGCTATTCGGTTTCGCCGCCGGTCCGGCGCAGCTTGCCGCCGCTGGCGCGCACGAGGTCGTCCCACGCGTAGTAGTGGAACGTGCGGTCCGTCGACATCGCCACGAACAGGCCGCCCGGGAAACCGGGCAGCGCCGCGGTGGTGGTGTCGCTGCCGTCGCTGTCGTGCGCGGCCACGCGGATGCTCGTGACGAGCGGATGCTCGTGCGGGTGCCCGGGCGTGCCCTCGCGCGGGAAGACGCGGAAGGTGTCGGCCTGCTGGTTCGAGACGAGGAGGTAGCCGGTGCCGTCGGGAAACTTGTAGAACGAAATACCCTCGTGGTCCTGGGCGAAACCGGTGGTGCCGAAGCAGGCGAGCTCCTGGTCGGCGTCCTCGGCGAGCGGGTCGGCGTGGTACTTGCGGATGCCGTGGCGCTCGTCGCTGCAGTAGACGTAGCCGAGCTCGTTGTCGACGGCGAGGGCCTCGATCTCCTTCTTGCCGCTCCATTTCCCGAAGCGGCGCACGAAGAGCGCGCGGAGGGTGCCGGTGCCGTCGTCGACGAGACGATACTGGTGGAGGTAACCCTCGCGCGGGGCGCCCTCCTCGGAGCGGCTGACGATGGCGAAGAGCGCGCCGTCGCTCGGTCGGGTGTAGAGCGCGATGCCCATGCAGTCGCGGGCGATCTCGCCCTCGAACACGGGGAGGCCGCCGCCGTCGACCGGCGCCATGTCGGGTAGGCGGAACGCGCGCAGACGGTGGGCGTGGCGCTCGGCGACGACGGCGAGGTCGGCGCGTTTCCCGGCGAGCGGCACGTCGTAGGCGATATCCACGTTGTTGGGACGGAGTAGGCCGCGCACGACCTTGTCGGCCTGGATCTTGCCGGCGAGGTCGTAGACGTAGAGGGCGCCGTCGGCGTCCTTGTCGGTGCCGACGATCAGGCTGGCGGCGGGATCGGCGCGGTTGATCCAGATGGCGGGATCGTCGGTGTCGTAGCGGGCGGGCTCGGTGACGACGCGCGGCACGAGCGGGGCTGCGGCGTTGACGGCGTCGGGATCGGGCGCGAGGCCGGCGGCGAGAACGGCGAGCGGCGCGAGGGGGAGGAGGGTGGAGAGGGGGAGGCGCATGGTGGTGCGGGAGGAGCGGATTGAAGGGTTAACCGAAAAACGGCGGTTCGGACAGGTCACAGAGACGGAGGGAGGCGGAGGAGGGCACAGAGGAAGAGTGCAAAGGTGGAGTGCGTTGCCCCCGGCGTGGTCGCGGAAATGAGTCGGAGCGGCGGGGCGGGTGAGTTCGTGGGGGGATGGGGCAGGAAGGTCCCGGATGGCGGGCGTAAAGCCCGCCCCACCATGAGGAGTTGGTCGGAGCAGGTGCCGGATGACGCAGGTGTTGTTTGCTCGAGCTGATCGTGGGCGGAATCGGCGACCCGCTTGGGGCAAGCGGGTCCACCGCCGTCGGGATGCGAACTCAGAGGTGCCAGCGCACGCCGAAGTTCACGCTCCAGTCGTATTCCTCGAACTGGACGAGGAGCTTGCGGCCGGCATCGCCCTTCTGGAAGACGCGGAACGGCTCGTTGGTGAGGTTGAGCGCCTCGGCGAAGAGTTCGAAGTTCTTCGTGAGCTTGTAGCTTGCGGTGAGGTCGAGCTGGAGGGAGTCGTCGACCCAGAGGCGGTCCTGGATCGCCTCGTCCTCGCGCAGGCGCTCGCTGCGGAAGTTGGCGGCGAGGCGGGCGAAGAACCGGCCCTTCTCATAGGTGAGCGCGAGGTTGCCCACGCGCTTGGACTGGCCGACGAAGGGCGTCTTCTCCCCGTCGAGGAATGCGCCGTAGTCGGCGGCGCTGTCGGCGAGGGTGAGGTTGGCGAGCACGCCGAGGCCGTCGAACGGCGCGGGCAGCGAGCGGAACTGCTGCTGGTAGCCGAGCTCGACGCCGGTGATGTGCCCCCGGGCGTCGCTGCGGAACGAGGTGACTTCAAAATCCGGAAACGCGGGGTCCTCGGCGACCTCGGTCTCGTAGCCGAAGTGGCGGATCTCCTTGTGGAAGCCGGCGACGGAGACCAGGCCGAGCGAGGGCAGGTACCAGTCGAGCGAGACGTCGAAGTTCGAGGAGGTGAGCGCCTCGAGGTCGGGGTTGCCGACGGTGAGCTCCTCGTCCTCGCGGTTGATGTTCCGGCGCGCGGCGCTGTCGCCGAAGGATGGACGCGAGAGGCTGTTGGACCAGGCGGCGCGCAGGACGACGTTCTGGGCGAGGTCGTGCTTCACGTGCACGCCGGGCAGCCAGTTGGTGTAGCCGCGGTCGGCCTGCACGGGGCGGGTGCCGGCGAAGTCGCCGTCGGCGTCGAACTCGAGCTCCTTGCCGGTGGTCTCGAAGCGGGTGTGCTCGACGCGCAGGCCGCCGGTGAACTGCGTGGCGCCCACGGTGAGACTGCCCATCAGGTAGCCGGCGGCGATGTCCTCGCTGGAGTCCCAGTCGTCGTAGTTGCTGTCCTCGTATTCGGTCTCGGCGTCGAAGGCGGCGAGGTTGTCGAGGAAGGCGGCGCGGACCTTGGCGGGATCGATCTGCGGGACGGCGATGCCGTAGGGATACGCGCTGGTGCGGCCGGCGAGGTTGGCGAAGGAGAACGACGAGGAGGTGGGCTCGTAGGCGGTGACCTCGGCCGCGCTGTCCTTGGTCTTGCGGCGGAGGACGGCGCCGAACTTCACGAAGCCCGGCGTGGCGCCGTCGAAGTCGAAGCGGGCGTTGAGGAGGCCGCCGGTCTCGGTCTCGGTGCCTTCCTCGACGGCGAGCGTGAGCTCGTCGAACTGGTTGTAGGAGGCGGGGGCGGCGAGCGAGGCGCCGGCGAGCTGTTCGACGGCGACGTCGTAGGTGTCGGCGAAGGTGTAGCGGAAGGTGCTGTCGCGGTTGCTGCGGCGGAAGGCGACCTGAACCTCGCCGGGCTTCTCCTCGTGGCCGCGCGACCAGCCGAACTGGCCGTCGAGCGTCCACGGGCCGAAGCGGCGTTCGCCGCCGGCGAGCAGGGCGAGGAGTTCCTGGTCCTTCTCGCGCATACGCAGGCGGCGGTCGTAGCGGCGCACGCCGGCGACGGTGGCGGAGTTCGCGGACAGGGCGGTGAGGTTGGCGATGTCGTTCTCGGCGCCCTGGATGAAGGGGATGTACGAGACGTGGCGGTTTTCGGTGTCGGTGAACCGGTTGTAGGTGGCGCGCACGAAATAGGAGGAGGCGGTGTCGGGCTTGAACTCGAGGGCCGTGCTCACGCCATAGCGCTCCCGCTCGATCTCGTAGTCGCGGAACGCGATGTCCTGCAGGAAGGCGTGGTCGAGCGACTCGTCGCCATCGTCGGTCTCGACCTCGTCGGTCCAGCCGTCGTCGATCTCGTAGTTGAAGGAGCCGAACTTGCGGGTCTGCCAGGTGGGGGCGACGAGGAAACCGAAACGGCCGTCGGCGCTCACGGTGGAGAAGAGACCGGAAAGCTTGCCGCTGAACTTGTCGGCGAGGTGCGAGTACTGGCCCTGGACGGTGGCGGCGGCGTGCGCGCCGTCGTGGTCGAAGGCGCTTTTGGTGCGCAGGTCGACGGAGCCGCCAAGGCCCTCGGCGTCGCGGTCGGGCGTGGGGACCTTGTTGACCTCGATGGCGGCGAGGGCGTCGGCCGGGAGCACGTCGAGGGCGATGCCGCGGTCGCCGACCTCGGGGCTGGCGAGCTTCATGCCGTTGAGGGTGACGGAGCCGAGGGTGTAGTTGATGCCGCGGACAACGGCGAAGCGGCCCTCGCCCTGGTCGCGGTAGAGGGAGACGCCCGGCATGCGCTGGAGGGCCTCGGCGGCGTTCTGGTCGGGGAAGCGGCCGATCTCGTCGGCGGCGACGAAGTTGCTGAGCGTGGCGGCGGCGCGCTGCTGGTTGATGGCGCGGGCCTGGCCGACGATCGCGCCCTCGACAACGAAGTCCTGGAGGACGACCAGTTCGCTGTCGCGCCCGAAGCGGGCCTCGAGCTCGACGGTGCCGGTGGTGTCGACTGCGGCGGGCAGGGCGAAGCCGGTGTAGCCCACGTAGTCGAACCGCACGGTCGCGGCGCCGGCGGGCACGTTGGGGATGCTGAAGCGGCCGAAACGGTCGGCGTAGGTCTCGAGCGCGGTGCCTTCGACACGCACGCGGGCGCCGCCGAGGGCGAGCTTGGTCTCGTCGTCGACGACGCGACCGGCGATGGTGCCGGCGTGCGCGGCGAGGCCGGCGGCGAGGAACAAACCGGCGGCCAGCGCGGGGCAGGCCGCGCGGGCAAGACGGGAGTGGGTGGGGGAGACGAAGCGAGGACGGGCGGGCATGTCGGAGTGGGTGTTGCGGCCGTGGCGGCCGACAACCACCCCACGCGGCGAAGGCAACGCCGGTCAAGGCGCAGGGCCCGGCGTAAGGAGATCTTCACACTGCCGACACTTTGGCGTAACGAAAGGCGTGTGCGGCGGGCGGCGGCACTGTTGTTCCATGGTTGAAACCGGCGCGGGGGGCCGTTGGGTGGGGCGATGCTGCGTTTCGGTCCGCTCGAGCTGCGCTCCAATCTCTTCCTCTCGCCGTTGGCCGGTTACACCAACCTGCCGTTCCGGCTCACGTTGCGCGAACTCGGCGGGCTCGACCTGTGCACGACCGACCTCGTCAACGCGCGCTCGCTGCTCGAGCGGCGCTCCCGCGCCTTCGAGCTGATCAAGACCTGCGCGGAGGACTCGCCGTTGGCGGTGCAGATCTTCGGCTCGGTGCCGGAGGAGATGCGCGACGCCGCGGCGATGCTCGAGTCGCTCGGCATCGCCTCGGTCGACATCAACATGGGCTGCCCGGTGAAGAAGGTCTGCAAGGTCGGCGGCGGCTCGGCGATGATGACCGAGACCGACAAGACCGTGGCGCTTGTGCGCGGCATCGTGAATGCCGTGAAGATTCCGGTGACGGCGAAGATGCGCCTCGGTTGGGACGACGAGAATCTCACCGCGCCGGACCTCGCCCGCGCGCTGGAGGACGCCGGCGTGGCGGCGGTGTTCGTGCACGGCCGCACCCGCGAGCAGGGTTTCTCCGGACGCGTCAATCTCGCCGGTATCCGCGCCGTGGTGCAGGCGGTGCAGCGCATCCCCGTGATCGGCAACGGCGACGTGACCACACCCGAGGCGGCGAAGATGATGGTGGACGAGACCGGCTGCGCCGGCGTGAGCATCGGCCGCGGGGCGTTCTACAACCCGTGGCTGTTCGTGCAGACCCGGCGCTACCTCGACACCGGCGAGCTCTCGCCCGAACCGAGCATCGAGGAGCGCCTGCGCGTGCTACGGATCCATCATCGGCGTTATGTCGAGATGCACGGCGACGAGCGCGGCACCGTGCTCTTCCGGCGCGTGGCGAGTTGGTACGCCCGGCGCTTCGGCCCGGCGAAGGAGTTCAAGCGGCTCGCGGCCCGGATGCACAACTCGGCGGAGTTCGAGGCGGCGATCGCCGGTTTCGTCGAGTGGCGGAAACAGTTTCTCGACGAACACGGCGAACTGCGCGCGAAGTTCCGCCCGGCGCCGATGGTAGCCTCGTTCATGCAGCCCGAGGGCGAGGCCGGCGTCGAGTCGATCCCCGTGCCGAAGGGCCCGGTGGATCATTGGTGAGCGGCGGCCGGCCCGCGGCCGGCTTCGCGTGTGGGGTTCCGCGTTCCGCAACGATCGGCCGCCGGCATGGTTCTTCAGATAGCACGTGGCGGAGGTTGCCGGCCATGCCGCCGGCCGGCTCGCTTCGCGCCATGGTTGCCTCGAATCCCCTGCGAGCGATTGGCCGTGCGTCGCTCTGGACCATCGGCCTCGTGTGCCTCGTCTCCTTACCGGATGTATCCTTCGCGCAGGCGCCGGCGCCAGTGGTGCCGGAGTGGGCCTGGCCGGGCTCGGCGACGCGCACGCAGGTGGCGCCGCCGGCGGATTTCCGCCGGCCGAGCACGACCTGCGCGGTGCCGCTCGGGGTGTTCGAGGGGCAGACCGACGTCGGCTCGGCGGTCGTGCCGGGCCGGGCGAGCTATGATGCGGCGAGCGGGCGCTACACGATCATGTCCGCGGGCTACAATGTCTGGTACACACGCGACGAGTTTCGTTTCCTGTGGAAACGCATGGCGGGCGACGTCTCCCTGGCGGCCGACATCGCGTATCCGGATCCTGCGGGTTACTACGATCGCAAGGCGTTGCTGGTGATCCGGCAGGATCTCGACGACGACGCGCAGGAGGCGCTCGTCGCCCTGCATGGCGACGGCATGATCCACCTCGCGCAACGCCCCGGGAAGGGGCAGCGCATCAAAGATCTGGAGTTCCGCATCGGCGGCCGCGGGCGCCCCGGCGGGGAGTCGCCCGACAGCCTGGTGCCCGTGGTGGCCCGCCGCATCGGCATCGAGAAACGCGGCGATGCGTTCGCCCTCTTCGTGAGCCTGGAGGGCGAGCCGATGCACCAGTTCGGCGCGCCGATCGTGCTGCCGTTCAAGGAGCCGTTCTACGTCGGCATCGGGTTCTGTTCCCACGTACCAGATACTGTCGACACGGCCGTGCTCTCGAACGTGGTGTTGGAGAACCGTGCCGGGATGGTGAAGTAGGCCGTTCGTCTCCGGAGGGGGTGGCTGGCGGCCGCCTCAGGGCGCGGCGAGCTGCAGGGTCGTGGCGGTTCTGCTCCGGGCGTTCTGGCCGCCGCCCTTGTCGGCGGTCTCGCGCTCGTGCGTCGTGACGACCAGGCGGTCGCCCATGCGGGCGAAGGTGAATGTCTCCTTCTCGGAGTGCTCGAAGCTGATCACGACCAGCGCCCGGCCTTTCAGCCGCACGCTGCTCTCCGCGGCGAACGGCAGGCCGTCGGTGCCGAGCCAGACCTTTGCGGTGGCGTCGAGCTCCTTGATGACCTTGCGGTCCTCGTCGCTCAGCGGTGGCGCGAGCTTGAAGGTCAGCAACCGGGCCGGCTGGTCTTGCCGGCGGGTATCCTCATGCCCGAGGAGTTTCGCCGTCGCCAGTTGTCGGAGTAGCCCGTCGGCGGCGCTGAGGTAGTCGTGGACTTGTGGCGCGGAGAGCCGGGTCATCGCCAGCTGGGTGGGAGCCGGCTGGTCGGGCCGGTCGGCCGCTGCGGCCTGTTCGCGCACCGCCGCTGCCAGTTGTTCCGGCCCCCACGCGATCCGCAGCCCGGAGTCATCGAGCGCGACCGTGGCGGTGGTGCGGCCCTCGACCGTGACCGGCTTCTTGTCGTCGCCGGTGGTGTCGGTGAAGGCGAACTCGACGGCGGCGGCCACGGGAGTCTTCCCCGGGAACTGGCGCAGCCGTTCCCGAAGCTCGGCGAGCGGATCGGCGCGGAGCGTGGCGGCGGAGAGAAGGAGCAGAACGGTGTAACGAATCATGGCGATGGGCCGGCACGGAAGAGGGTGGGCGGCACCCGGGCAACCGCCCCGGGCTGGGCGGTCGGGGGGACAGACAGGCGGTTCGGCGGCCGGCCGGAGGCGGGAATGCTCCGGGCTTGAACCGGGCGCGGGGGCGCCGTTCCTTGGGCGCGTGGCCACCCGGCGTACCAGAACTTCTCGTGCACGGCGCTCCTCCGGCGCGGCGGCGCGGGGGTCGAGCGTGGCCTGGCTGCTGGCGCTGCTCGTGCTCGCCGCCGGCGGCGCCGGGGCCTGGTACCGGCTCCGGGCCAGGGTGCTGGCGCGCCACGCGGCGGCTCCGACCAGCGTGGCGTCGCCCGCACCCAAGGTGGCCGCGCCCCCGCCGGCCGTGCGGCCGGCGGCACTGGAACCGGCGCGGCCGGCGGAGCCGGTGGTGAAGTTCGCCGCGCCCGATGTGTATCCGCGTCCTCCGGCCTCGTGGCTGGAGGCGCAGGTGGCGCTGGCGCGGCGGGGGTTCTCGTGCGGCCCGATCGACGGTGTGGGCGGGGCGCAGACGCTCGCGGCCTGGCAGGCGTTCCAGGCGCAGGAGGGGCTGCCGGAGACACGCTGGCTCGATCCGCGCACCTGCGCCGCGCTGGCGCTCGGGGAGCCGGCGACGACGAATTACACCGTGAGCGCGGCCGACCTGGAGCGCCTGCAACCGCTGAGCCCGACCTGGCTCGGGAAGTCGGAGCAGACCGCGCTGGAGTTCGAGACGTTGCTGGAGCTGGTTGCGGAGCGGCACCGGACGCATCCGCGGCTGCTCCAGAAACTGAATCCGGATTTCGACTGGGAGCGGGCCGCGGTCGGGTCGGTCGTGGTGGTGCCGGCCGCGCGGCGCGCGGTCCCTCGGGCACGCGCGGCGGCACTGCATGTGCAGCTCGCGGCGAACACCCTGCAGGCCTACGACGCCGAGGGGCGCATCCTCGCCCACTTCCCGGTCAGCATCGCCCGGAGGGTCGAGAAGCGACCGGTGGGCGAGTTGCACGTGACGGTCGTGATTCCGGATCCCAACTACACGTTCGACCCCGCGGTGTTTCCCGAGTCGGCCGAGGGCCGCGAGCTCGGGCGCCGGCTGGTGGTGCCGCCGGGCCCGAACAACCCCGTCGGTGTCGCCTGGATCGGGCTCGACCGGACCGGCTACGGCATCCACGGCACGCCGAACCCCGAGCAGGTCGGCCGCACCGAGTCGCACGGCTGCTTCCGGCTGGCGAACTGGGATGCGCGCACGCTGCTCGACCTCGCCTGGGTGGGGCTGCCGGTGTACGTCGATCCGTGAGCAGACGGGCGCGTCGCGCAGCGGGCTGCATTATCGCCGGAAGAGAGTGTGGTTTCGGCGGGGGGGAGAGTTGTCCAGGCGCCGCCTTCGGCTACGTACAATCATCCTCCTATGCGTTTACCCCTCTTGTTGCTTCTTCCCGTTGCCGGGCTTTGTGCCGGCCTGTCGGCGGCCGACGCGGGTTCGCCTTCATTGCCGGCGGCGAGCGCCGCCGTCGAATCCGCCATCGCGCGACCCGAGCTCGACGCCTACCGCGGCTGGCTGAAATACCTCCGCTTTCTCGCCGAGGATGCCACTGCCCGCTACGGCGATGATTCCGCCGAGGCCCACGCCGCGCTCGCGCGGCTCGACGACTGGACGCGGCGCATCGAGGCCGATCCAGGCCTGCTCGGCAAACTTCGCGGCGTGCAGGAGTGGGCCTACGAGTCGCCGGTCGATGGGACCGGCCAGCCCTTCAAGATTGTGATCCCGACCGACTATGATCTGGCGCGCCCGGCGCCGGTCTCGGTCTACATGCACGGCTACACCGGCGACCACCTGAACCACTCGGCGGGTTTCCATGATCACGATGGGTTTTTCGACGTCGCAGTGCTCGGGCGCGCCCGCGGCGGCTGGTATGTCGGCCTCTCGCAGGCCGACGTGCTGCACGTGCTCGACTACATCGAGGCGCATTGGCGGATCGACCCGGAGCGGGTCCGGCTTTCGGGCGGCAGCATGGGCGGCGGGGCCACCTTCAAGCTCGGTGCGCGCTTCCCTCACCGTTTCGCCTCCGGTCAGATCGCCTGCGGCTACGTGCAGCAGGAACCGATCGGCAACCTCCTCACGTTTCCCCTCTACGCCACGCACAGCGACGACGACCCGGTTGTGTCCATCCTCCTCTCACGCGGGCCGCTGGCCGAGCTGCGCCGCCGCGGCGGGCAGGCGATCTTCGACGAAACGACCGGCTACGGCCACGCCGTGTGGGACTATGCCGCCGGCAACGAGCGCTCCGGCGCCTGGGGCGCCGCGCAGGTGCGCCCCGACTCGCGCGCGGTGCGCCGCCTCGACTTCACGGCCTACGACGGTGCCGCGCAGCGCTGCTGGTGGGCCGAGATCGCAGAGTGGGGCGCCGAGGCGCGCCCCGCGCGCTTCACCGCCACCGCCGGCGAGGACAACACGCTCTTCGTCGAACTCGACAACGTCGCCCGGCTGCGGCTCCGCACGACGGAGTCACCCTTCGATGCGGCGCAACCGCTGCGCGTCGTCGTCAACGGCGCGGTGCCGCGCGAGATCCCCGCGCCGTTGCCCGACTTGCTCGTGGTCGACGGTCCCGGCGCCCCGACCGGAGACGCCCCCGCGCGTCTGCACACGCCCGGCGGCCCGATCCAGGTCTACGACGGCTCGCCGCTGCTGATTGTGTACGGAACCGGTGGCGACGCACCGACGCAGGCCGCGCTGCGAGCCGCCGCCGAGGCGGCGCGCAAGAGCCCGAACACCGCCTGGATGGACGACAGCGGCGAATTCGACGCCCGCGACAAGGTGCCGCATCGCCAGAACCTCTTCGGCCGGCTCGCGGCCAAGCCCGACAACGCCGTCACCGAGGCGGACATCGCGCGCTGCAACCTCGTGTTGATCGGCACAGCGGCGGAGAACTCGATCGTGGCGCGGATCGCCGCTCAGTTGCCGGTGCGGCTGGCCGAGGGCCGGATCGTGTGCTCCGACGGCATCGCGCTCCCCGCCGCGCAGCGCACGCTGGGCTTGGTGCACTTCAATCCGCTCGCGCCCACGCGGCTGGTCTTCTGGGTCGCTTCGACCGAGCCCGGCGGTTACCGCGCCGACGCGACGGTGCCCGCGCTCTGCTCGCCGCTGTTCATCGGCGCCGATCTGCTCGTGACGCATGCGACCGAGCGACAGCTCGTCGCCGCGCGCAGCTTCGACAGCCGCTGGCGCTGGCTCGGCGGCCGGGAGATTTCGCCTGTCGTCTCGCCGGAGGCCGAGGAGCATTCCGTGCTCGCCTGGCGCATCGCCGAGGCCGTCCGTCGCGCCACCGGCGCCGACTTCGCCGTCGCGGGCCGTGTCCCGCAGCTTGGTTCCGCGCCGGTGCTGCCCGGCGAGACCCGCGTGGCCGACCTCGCGCCGTTGTTCTATGGACACACCATCGACATGCTCGAGATGACCGGCGCCGAGGTGCGTGCGGTGCAGGCGCGGATGGACGCCGGCGCACCGGATGCCCCCGAGTGGGTCGCGTTGCAGCCGGCCGCGCCCGCCGCTCTCGATCCGGACCGCACCTACCGCGTGGCCGTGCCGATGGCGCTCATCGGGTCGTTCGGGCGCCAGACGCGTCCGGCTCCGCGAAACCAGTGGCAGAGTGCTACCACCGTGCCTGACGCGCTCCGGCGTTTCCTCTCACAGCCGTGAGTCCAGCCAGCCGAGTCGGGGCCGCCTGGCGGTGGGGCCGGTCGGAGACCGGCCCCCGGTGTGCGTGCGTGGGGGAGCTGGCGCGGGTGAGAGGGAGTCCGGTCGGAGACCGGACCTACTTGGGCTTGCATGCCGGCGACCGGCGTGGGGTGAAGGGGTTCGCGGGGTGACGGGATTCTGTTACCGTCCCCCTGCCCCAGAACACCCGAGACTCCTGTCCATGGAACGCCGAGACTTCCTCAAATCCGCCTGCGCCGCCGGCCTGTGCTCCTGCGCGGTGGCCACCTTGATCGCCGGTTCCGATACTCCGGCCGAGACCGCGCCCGCCGCGCCTCCACCGCCGGAGGACTGGCGGATCGGCTTCGCCAAACAGCGGTATGGGAAACTGGTCAGCACCGTGGCGGCGAAAGTCGATCCCGCTACGTTCGCCGCGATCATCGAGGAGGTGGGACAGTATTGCGGCGGCACCGGGTTCGCCGGGCAGTTCGCGGGCGACATCGACGGTTTCATCGCGGAGTTGCGAAAGCGGTGGAGGGCCGATGTGGAGCATGACCGCGAACGGGGCTTCGTCCGCCTGTCGTTCGGCTCGGCTGGCGGCGACTGCCATTGTCCGCTGATGAGCAAGGCCACGGTGCCGCCGGCGGCCTGCCGGTGCTCGGTGGGCTCGATCCGGCAGATGTTCACGATCGTCGCGCAGCGCCCCGCCGGGTGCGAACTGACGGAGTCGGTGTTGCAGGGGGGCGCGCGCTGCGCGTTCGAGGTCCGGCTGGCGGACCCGGCCTGAGCGGGGGGCGGGGTGTCCGTCGCGGGTCCAGGCCAACGATACACCGGCCGCATGGACGTTGACGCCTCCCTCCCACCGACCCCAAGCTGTCTCCACAATTATGCGGACACGATTGCTCCTGTGGATGTGGCTGGCGGGTGGCGCGGCGGTTCTCGTTGCGCAGCCGGAACCGGCGTCGCCGCCGGCCGGCGACTTCTGGCGCGAGGGCTGGGCCTTCACGGCCTATTCCGGTGTGCTCAACAATCCGGACAAGGCCGACACGCACAGACTGATGACCTTGTCCGACTATCCGCGGATGGTCTGGCGCGAGAAGATCCATGCGTTCTCCGTGGACAAACGGCTGGGCGGCTGGCGCGACCTGGTCGCGTACGAGGCCGAGGCTACGGTGGCGTACCACTCCGGGTCTCTCCACTACGGGGAGGGGGCTGCGCTGGTCGGTTTCCGCTGGCTGAAGTTTCCTTGGGACCGCTGGCTCGACACGGCCCTGGCCTACCGCATCGGCTACTCCTACGCCTCGGAGATCGCGCCCTTCGAGAACGACACCAAACATCCCGGCCGGCACTCCGCCCACTGGCTGCCGGCGCTCAAGATGGAACTCGAGTTCCGCCTGCCCGACCTCGAGCGCTGGTCGTTGGTCTTCCTCTACCACCACCGGTCCGGCGCCTGGGGGCTCTGCGCCGACCGCGGCTCGATCAGCGACTACGCCTGCCTCGGGCTGAAGTATCGGCCGTGAGGCCCCGACGGTGCGCCGCCCCGGCGGAGGGGCGATGATGCGCGGCGGCGCCGACAGACACAGGGCCGGCGGCCCGGTTTTTCCTCCCCGTTGGCGCGGGACTGGTGCAACGTGGCGGCACTGGCCGCATACGATGAGCAATGAATACAATCTCGAGACGACGGTGCGTTTCTCCGAGGTCGATCGCGACCAGGTGATGCTGTTGCCGGCGCTGTTCCAGCTGCTGCAGGAGGCGGCCATCCGGCACGCCGACATGTACGGCGTGGGCGCGCGCGGCATCGCCGAGCGCGGTACCTCGTGGGTGCTCAACCGGCTGGCGGTCGGGCTCACGCGCTACCCGCGGCGCGACGAGACGCTGCGCGTGGAGACGTGGTCGACGGGCGTGCGCGGGTTTCGCGGCTACCGTGAGTTCCGGTTGTTCAGCGGCGCGGAGCAACTGCTCGCCGGTTCGTCGTTGTGGCTGTGGATCGATCTGCGCACGCGCCAGCTCACGCGGGTGCCGGCGGAGTTGGCCGAGACGTTCCCGGTGGGCGGCGGGGGGCATGTCCCGTACCAGCCCGACCTGGAGAAACGGCGGTTTGTCGCCCCGGAGGTCGCGGCGCCAGCGACGCCGGTTACGGTGCGGTACTCGGATTGCGACGCCAACAGCCACGTGAACAACACGGCCTACTACGACTATCTGCAGACGGCGCTCGCGCGGCAGGGACGCTCGGCGCATCCGCTGAAGCTGGAGCTGCAATTCCTGCGGGAGATCCCGCCACGCACGGACACGGTGCAGGTGCGACTCGAGCCCCGCGGGGACGCGACGGCGTTCGCGGTCGGCGGCGGCGAGGCCGACTACGCGGTAGGCGAGGTGGCGTGAGCTCACGCGGACCGTCGAGGGGCGAGGCGACGAGAGCCGGAGTCTCGGCAACTCCCGCGCAGACAAGCGCCCCGGACTGATCCCCAACGGTTTGGCGCGTGCCGCTATGCTCGCCGGCGCGATGCATCGCCGGCGGTCCGCGCTCGCACCGCCGAGGCTCCGGCCTACCGTGGGCCGCGATGAAATCCCTCCTGCTCACGCTCGGGCTGGCCGTGGTCGCCGCGTCGGCGGCGCGGGCCGAGTCCGCTCCGATCGTCTCCACCGCCGCGCCGTATCCGACGGTCGGTTCCATCGAGCGGCTCGATCCGGCGCTCGACGCCCTGCTGGCACCGGAGGTGAAGATCGAGAAGCTCGCCGAGGGCTTCCGCTGGTCCGAGGGCCCGGTGTGGCGGACGAGGGAGGGCGATCTGGTCTTCAGCGACGTGCCGGCCAACACCGCGTACCGCTGGCGCGAGGGCAAGGGCGTCGAGGTCTTCCTGTCCCCCAGCGGCAACACCGGAGTGGAGGCGAACCCCTCGGGTGAGGGCTCCAACGGCCTCATGCTCGACGCGGAGGGTCGGCTCGTGCTCTGCCAGCACAGCGATCGCCGCATCTCGCGCCTCGCCGCCGCCGACCATGGCTTCGACACCATCGTCGACCGGTTCGAGGGGAAACGCTTCAACAGCCCCAACGACCTCTGCTTCGACCGCGCCGGCAATCTCTTCTTCACCGACCCGCCCTACGGCCTCGGCCGCGAGGCCACCGCCGAGCTCGGCTTCCACGGTGTGTTCCGCCGTGCGACCGACGGCACCGTCACCGTGCTCGCGCGCGATCTCGACCGGCCCAACGGCATCGCGCTCTCGCCCGACGAAAAGACGCTCTACGTGGCCAACTCCGGCGACCGGCCCGGCATGCGCACCTACCTCATGGCCTACCCACTCCACGCCGCCGGCACGGTCGGGGCGGGCCGTGTGCTGTTCGACGCCGAGCCGTTGCGCGCGCAACGCGGCGGCGGCCTGATGGATGGCCTGAAGGTCGACGCGCGCGGGAACATCTGGGCGACCGGGCCCGGCGGCGTGCTCATCCTCAGCCCCGAGGGCAAACACCTCGGCACGATCCTCACCGGCACGTCCACGGCCAACTGCTGCTTCGGCGGCGCCGACGGCAGCACGCTCTACATCACGGCGAACAACATGCTCCTGCGCGTGGCGACGCGGACGAAGGGCGCCAAGTAGGGCCGGTCTGCGACCGGCCGCATCGGGCGCGATGCCGCAGTGGTTGGCAAGGACCGAGAGTGTCCAGTCGGAGACTGGAGCTACGGGGCCGGCTTGCCGGCAGGTAGGGTCGGTCTGCGGCCAGCCGCATCGGATTCGAGCATGAAAAAGGCGCCGGAAGCCGGCGCCCTTTTGTCGTCAAAATCTGGCGATTCGATCAGGCCGTGGCGCCGCAGCACTTCTTGAACTTCTTGCCGCTGCCGCAGGGGCAGGGATCGTTGCGGCCGACCTTGGGCTGCTCGCGGCGCACGGTCTGGCCCTTCGGGGCGACCTGGCCGACGTAGACCCACTGGCCTTCCTCACGACCGAAGATGGCAGTCTCCAGATGTTCGTGCTCCTTGCCCTCGGAACGGAAGCGGGCGGAGAACTCGACGAGACCCTGCTCGTCGCCGGCGCCGCCCTTCTCGGTGCGCAGGATCGTGAGGCCGAGCCACTCGGAGCTCTCGGCCCAACGCTTGGCCTCGTCGGCGTCGAAGTCCTTGCGCTGCTCGGCGCTCAGCGAGCGCTCGAGGTGGGCGTACGCGCGCTGCACGTAGGCCGTGTAGCGCGAACGCATCAGCGCCTCGGCCGTGGGCGCGGGCGCGCCGGCCAGAATCGGGCCGCAGCAGGCGTCGAGGGGTTTTCCGGAACCGCAGGGACAGTTGCTCATGAAGCCGCACCTTATCGGCGGTCGCCGCCCGGGCTGGCAACTCCGGAAGCGCGCGAGGTCCTCCGCGCTGTGCTTCACACGGAGCATCCGGTCTTGCCGTGGTAGGGGCGCCGCGCGCCGTCCCTCCCCGAAGGGTTTCCTGCTTTCGGGGCACATCCCCGGGGGGGCGTGAGGATCGGGGCCTCGCGTTACGCTTGCGGCACGCGTTGGGCGAGCTGCTCGACCCAGCGGGTGGCGGCGTCGCGGGCGGTTTCGAAGGCGGGGGTGAGCCGGGCGACGATCTCGGGATCGGCGGGCTTGCCGGCACGGGCGTCGGTCTCGATGCCGGCGGTGAGTTGCTCGATCTCGCGGAAGCCGATCATGGAGCAGGCGCCCTTGAGTCGGTGGGCGACGCGGTTGGCCGTCTCGACGTCGGCCGTCTCGGCGGCTTTCTGGAGATCGCCGAGGCGGTCGACGGACTCGGCGAAGAAACCGTCGAACATCTCGCGGGCGATGGCGAGGGCCTCGGCGGGCTCGGGGGGCAGGACGAATTCGAGGGCGGAGCTGTCGAACGCATCGTTCCGCGGGGGCTCGGCTTCGGCGGCGGCGAGGGCGGCCTTGGCGGCGGCGAGGGCCTTGGCGCGGCGGTTCTCGTTGGATTTGCGCACGGGCCGGGGCCGGGCATCGGCGGCGGTGACGGCTTCGGTGGAGGTGAACAGGGAGGAGTCGTCGGCTGGGGCGGGCGCGGCGGCGGGCGGCGTGGCGGGCGCTGCGGGAG